>JAIRMF010000080.1 GCA_031258895.1 Dysgonamonadaceae bacterium
CGGAGCGCACGACCTATGTCTCGGTGTTTTTTGTCACTATCTCGGAGCGCACAACCTATGTCTTGGCGTGCAATGTAAGGTGCTCGGGGCTCTTTCTCACTATCTCGGCGCGCACTACCTATATCTCGGCGTCCTTTGTCATATTCTCCAAGCGCACGAGCTATATTACTGCGGAATTTGTCAATCTCTCGGC
Source organism: Dysgonamonadaceae bacterium (assembly GCA_031258895.1). GTDB lineage: Bacteria > Bacteroidota > Bacteroidia > Bacteroidales > Azobacteroidaceae > Azobacteroides. The sequence goes on from JAIRMF010000080.1 coordinate 194, forward strand.
GTCCTTTGTCAAACACCCGCAGTTCAAACGAAAGAGTAGTGGAGTATTTTTTTAAAAAGGCGGTATCTTTACAGTCATTCCGGAGGAATAAACCATCATGTCGATGGAATAAACCCTCATGCCGATGGAATAAACAGTCATGCCGGTTACATCAACAAAAAAAGGCGGCATTTCTGCCGCCCTGTCGATAACCATTAACGTCGCTCTTTGCAATATTGTCGTCCCGTCGATAATTACCGACTTTATCTTTTAGGAATCAGGGGTCGTGTTGCAGTTTTGAACGAAAGCTACAATGTCCTCAACGGCAACATTTTCCTGATTGCCCGTCTGCATCTTTTTCAACACGATTTTACCGCAACTTATTTCCGCCTCGCCGGCGATACCGACGAACGGTATGCCTCTCTCGGAGGCGTACGCGAGTTGTTTTTTCATCCGTATTGCGTCCGGAAACAGTTCCGTCGGGATGCCGCCCTTGCGCAGGGACGAAATAATCGGGAGCAGGTATTCCGACTCGCTGTCTCCGAAGTTTACGAACATGATTTTTGTCCCCTGCGTACTGTTTTCGGGGAACAAACCGAACTTGTCCATGATATCGTAGATGCGTTCCGCGCCGAAGGACACTCCGACGCCCGACATCCCCTGTAATCCGAAGATACCGGTCAAATTATCGTAGCGTCCGCCGCCCGCGATGCTGCCCGACTCAAGGTCCAGCGATTTCACTTCGATGATCGTGCCGGTATAGTAATCCAGCCCGCGCGCCAGCGCCAGGTCAAACTCGACGCCGGTGGAAATCTCGGAGCGCGAAATTTTTTTCAGAATGTTTTCCGTTTCCGTGACGCCTTCCATTCCGATTTCCGATTCGGCCAAAACCTCTTTCATCCGGCACAGTTTCTCCTCGTTTGTGCCCGTCATAAAGAGTAATTGTTCCAGACTGGCGATCGATTGGGAATGAACGCCTTTTTTCATTAATTCGGTCGTCACATATTCCATACCGAACCTGTCCAACTTGTCTATCACGGCGCTTACGTCGGATATCCGGTCTGTTTTGCAGACTGTTTGCGTGACGCCGGTGAGAATTTTGCGGCTATTAAGATTAATGACAACCCGCAAATTTAATTGTTTAAAAACCTCGTCGATAATTTGCAACAGTTCCAGCTCATTGAGCAGGGATTTCGAGCCTATTATATCTGCATCGCATTGATAGAACTCGCGATAGCGGCCCCTTTGCGGTCTGTCGGCGCGCCACACGGGTTGTATCTGGTATCTGCGAAAGGGGAACGTCAGCTCGTGCCGGTGCTGGCAGACATAACGTGCGAACGGGACGGTCAAATCGTACCGTAAACCTTTCTCGCAAATCCTATTGGAGAGCGTCCGGTAGTCTTCCGAATGTAAATCGTCGAGTTTGGTGCGCGACAAAAAGTTACCGGAGTTCAAAATCCTGAACATCAGTCTATCGCCTTCCTCCCCGTATTTACCGGTCAAGGTCGACATGTTTTCCATTGCCGGAGTTTCGATCTGATTGAATCCATGGAGGCGAAATACGCCGCGTATGGCGTCAAAAATGTAATTGCGACGCATCATCTCGCAGGACGAGAAGTCCCGCGTGCCGCTCGGAGTGCCTGGTGCTTGCATATATATGTTTTTTATTAAAAAATCCGTGCAAAATTACATCAATTTCACGACATTGACCAACATTCCGACGGAAATTACAAAAATCCGAAACAAATCACGAAATTTCCCCAAAGAAAAATTTGAGTTACCTTTGTGAAAAGTTTAAAGCTCCATCATCATGAAAAAAACCAGATACATATTCGTCACCGGTGGCGTCGTATCCTCGCTCGGCAAAGGAATCATCGCAGCCTCGCTCGGTAAACTCCTCCAGGCAAGAGGCTACAAAGTGACCATCCAGAAGTTCGACCCGTACATCAACATCGATCCCGGCACCCTCAATCCGTACGAACACGGCGAATGTTTCGTAACCGTCGACGGCCACGAGACCGACCTCGACCTCGGACACTACGAACGCTTCCTCAACGTCCCCACTACCGCCGTCAACAACATCACGACCGGAAGGATCTATCAAAATGTCATCGACAGGGAGCGAAAAGGCGACTTCCTTGGGAAAACGGTGCAGGTCGTGCCGCACATCACTGACGAAATAAAGCGCAACATCAAAATACTCGGCGCCAGCGGATACGACTTCATAATAACCGAAATCGGCGGTACGGTCGGCGACATCGAGTCTCTCCCATACATCGAAAGCGTCCGGCAACTACGCTGGGAACTCGGGCGCGACTGCCTCTGCATACATCTCACTTACGTCCCGTACATAGCCGCCGCAAAAGAAGTCAAGACAAAACCGACGCAACACTCCGTCAAAACCCTCCAGGAGTACGGCATCCTCCCGAACCTGCTGGTACTTAGAACGGAGAAAAAACTTTCCGAAAAGATCTGCCATAAAGTTGCCTTGTTCTGCAACGTCGACCAGGAGGCGGTCATTCAATCGCATGACGTATCGAGTATATACGAAATGCCTCTCGTGCTCGCCAAACAGCGTATGGATAGAATTGTCCTCCGCAAGATGAGCGTGCCCGTCAAGGGAAAGCTACAACTCGATAGCTGGAAAATCTTTGTGAAAAACATGAGTAAAGCAAAAAAGACCGTCAGGATAGGACTTGTCGGTAAGTACGTAGAACTGCCGGACGCATACAAATCCATCAACGAATCGCTCCTTCAGGCCGCCACATACCATCATAGAAGACTCGACCTCCAGCTAATACATTCCGAACGGCTGACAAAAGAAAACGTTGCCGGGTATCTCGAAAATCTTCACGGCGTAATTGTTGCCCCGGGCTTCGGACAGCGCGGTACCGGCGGGAAACTGACAGCGCTTAACTTCGCCCGCGAACACAACATGGTAACTTTCGGCGTATGTCTCGGGATGCAATGTATGGTCATAGAATTTGCCCGAAATGTACTCGGACTTCAAGACGCCAACTCCGCGGAAATAGACCCGCTCTCAAAGAATAAAGTCATAGATCTGATGGAAGAACAAAAGCACCTCACAAATCTCGGCGGTACCATGAGGCTCGGAGAATACGACTGCAAGCTCCAAAAAGGATCTCTCGCGCAAAAAGCCTACAACAGCGAACTTGTCAGAGAACGCCACAGACATCGCTACGAATTTAATGAGAAATACCGCCAACAGTTCGAGAATCACGGAATGAAATGTACGGGTGTAAACCCCCAAACGGGACTTGTCGAAGTGGTAGAAATACCAAACCTTAAATGGTACTTAGGTACCCAGTATCACCCCGAATATAACTCAACAGTGGCCAGACCAAACCCTCTCTTCGTAAGTTTTATCGGTGCGGCTACCGAAAATAAAAACTGAGTATGGTGTATTGGAAACTCTTCCTTGCGTACCTCAAAATAGGCCTGTTTAATTTCGGCGGAGGTTACGCGATGATCCCCCTGATATATGACGAAACAGTCGCAAAACAACAGTGGCTCAAACCCCAGGAGTTCACAGACGTCGTCGCCCTCTCGCAAATGACGCCGGGACCGATAGGAATAAACTCGGCAACGTACGTAGGTTACGTCGTCACAGGAAATATCCTCGGAGCCGCAACCGCAACTCTCGCCATCTGTCTGCCGGCATTCGCAATCATCCTGTGTATCGCCGGAACTTATGCGAAATTTCACCAAAACCCTTACCTGTCCGGTGCGATAACGGGCATAAAAACCATCTTGCCGGGGCTGATAGCCGCCGTAACACTGCAAATGATGAACAGTGAGAATTTCATTGGCCAAAGAAGCATCATAATATTTATCCTCGCATTCATCCTCGTAAAATCACACAAGCTCAATCCAATCATTATCATCCTTTCCGCAGCAATAGCAGGGATAATCATCTACTGAAACCCGCAAAAATAACTAACCGCCGATTTTTTCGTACCTTTGCACCCAAAACCTGAACCAATGAGTATAGTAGCAATAGTAGGACGCCCGAATGTCGGCAAGTCAACACTGTTCAATAGGCTGACACAAACGAGAAAAGCAATAGTCGATAAAGAATCCGGAACAACACGCGATAGACAATACGGAAAAGTAGAATGGAACGGACAAAACTTCTCAATCATAGACACCGGCGGGTGGGTACTCGATTCCGATGACGTGTTCGAAGAAGAAATAAATAAGCAAGTTAAAATCGCAAGCCAGGAAGCTGACCTGATCCTCTTCCTCGTAGACGTCAACACGGGCATAACAGACCTCGACCAGCAAATAGCCAATATGCTCCGCCGGTCCGGAAAGCCGGTAATAGTCGCAACAAACAAAGCCGATACGTTCAATATGCATCCTCTTGCCGCAGAATTCTACAAACTCGGGCTCGGCGACCCGTTCTGTGTCTCCGCTATCAACGGATCCGGAACAGGTGACTTGCTTGACCTTATAGTGTCGAAAATTAACGATAAACCGTTGCCCGAAATAGAAGAAAATGTTCCCAGAATAGCTGTCGTGGGACGTCCCAATGTCGGTAAATCTTCCCTCATTAACGCATTCATCGGAGAAGAACGTAATATCGTTACCGACATAGCCGGAACAACCCGCGACTCGATTAATACGGATTACGATAAGTTCGGAATGAAATTCTGCCTCGTCGATACCGCCGGAATCAGAAAGAAAAATAAAGTAAACGAAGACCCTGAATACTACTCCACCGTGCGCTCAATACGGTCAATAGAAGATTCCGACGTCTGCGTGCTGATGTTAGACGCAACAAGGGGCATCGAATCCCAGGATATAAATATCTTTTCGTTGATCCGGAAAAACCGTAAAGGCGTCGTGATCGTAGTCAACAAATGGGACTTGGTTGAGGACAAAAGTCAGGCGGCAATAAAAACCTTCGAAAACGCAATCCACGAACGTACTGCCCCACTTACCGATATCCCCGTCATCTTCTCCTCCGCTGTCACTAAACAACGAATCTACAAAATTCTTGAAGCGGCAAAACAGGTCTACAATAACCGCAAAGCGAAAATCTCAACGCATAAACTGAACGAAATCCTGCTGCCAATCGTGGAATCTACGCCCCCGCCGATGTATAAAGGAAAAGTAGTGAAGATAAAATATATCACCCAACTGCCAAATACATCAGTGCCAAGTTTTGTGTTCTTCTGCAACCTGCCTCAATGGGTGAAAGAGCCTTACAAAAGATTTCTCGAAAATCAAATCCGTAAAAACTGGAATCTGACCGGTACGCCCGTCAATATCTTTATGCGTGCAAAGTAAATATCAAATAAGTACAGCGTCATTATGTTTTCAAACACAACCTACATCAACCGAAGACAGGAATTGAAAAAGAAAATCGGCTCAGGAATCGTTATCCTGCCGGGTAATAGCGAAGCGGCAATGAATTATGCAGGAAACGGCTACGCCTTCCGGCAAGATAGCTCGTTCATATATTATGTCGGATTGAATATGCCCGACTTAGTCTATCTACTTGATATCGATAACGACAGAGAATATCTTTTCGGAGATGAACTTACAATCGACGACGTCATATGGATGGGTAGCCTGCCGTCGCTGAAAGAGCGCGCAGAGAAGGCAGGAATCAATACCGTGGAGTCATCTACACAATTGCCTAAATATATTTCCGGCGCCCTGAAGTCTAAACGGAAAATACATTATCTTAAACCTTATCGCTACCGTAATAAGTTGTTCCTAAGTGAACTGTTCGGCAAATCACCACAGGAAATATCCGAAAGTTTTTCGCTCGACATGACGAGTGCAGTGATTGCAATGCGCCTTATAAAGTCGGAAGAAGAACTGCGGGAACTTGCCGATGCCGGTAGAATAGGATATGCGATGCATATTGTGGCCATGAAAATGTGTCAGCCGGGCGCTTTGGAACGTGACGTCGCAGGAACAATCGAAGGACTCGCAATTTCGGCAGGTAACGGCGTATCATTCCCGACGATCCTTTCTATGAACGGGCAAACCCTGCATAACCACGATCATAGCGGTACACTCGAAACCGGTCGCCTGATGTTGTGTGATGCCGGTGCGGAAAATTTGAATCATTATGCGTCGGACTTTACGCGTACTACGGCTGTTGGCGGCAAATATACAGCACGTCAGACGGCAATCCATAATATAGTCCTCTCGGCAGTGAACGAATCAATCTCAATGGCCCGTCCGGGCGTTACTTACAAAAGTGTTCATCGAAACGCCTACCGTATTATCTTTGAAGGCCTGCGCGAAATCGGACTGACATGCGGTAATACCGAAGACGCCCTAACAGCAGGAGCACCGGCGCTGTTTATGCCTCACGGACTTGGACATGCTATCGGCCTCGACGTTCATGATATGGAAAACCTTGGCGAAACGTCGGTCGGATATGACGAAACAACAAAGAGGGAAACAATGTTCGGATATCGTAGCCTTCGTTTCGGCAAACGACTTGAACCCGGACACGTGTTGACCGTCGAACCCGGCGTCTATTTCATCCCACAACTTATCGACAAATGGAAAGCCGAAGGGATTTGTAAAGAATTTATTAATTTCGACAGACTTGAAACTTATCGTGATTTCGGCGGTATTCGCATCGAGGATAACATAGCGATTACCGAAAAAGGAGCTCGCCTTGTCTACGAAAAGCGACTGCCCATCACTGTCGAGGAGATCACCGAAGTTGTGAGCGTTTAATTATTGCTATCAGAGTTTTACTTTCCTTGTTTTGCCCTTTTTCGATTCGTTGTGGAAACGGTCGACGGAGGTTACTACGTATTTATACTTGTTCCGGCCGTTCAGGTACGGTAATTTGTAATACGGCTCCCGCGAAATAGCTACTATATTGGCGGGATTGGTAAGATCGGCTTTTTGCTTCTTGTCGAAACGGTAAATAACGTAATACTGTGCATTTTCAGGATTGGTAATATCTCCGTTGCGTTGCCAATGAAGGATATATCCGTCCGGAGTCCATTCTGCACGAAGTGACTTAACATCTTTCGGACGTTTGTTATGCATCTGTGTATAAGCGGGAATAAGGGCAGGATAACGCTGATAATTGCGTTTGAGGCTGTCGGCAATACCTGCCGTGTTGCTGACAATGTCATAGCCAGGCCACCAGCAATGCCCACCGACGGAAGGCAATTTGCGCTCAAGCATTATTTTACGTGGGAGCTGATTTTTGGAAAGATCAGCTGGATCTGGTTTTTTTACCGTGCGGGCAATATCTTGCCCGATGTATACGTGTATGTTTTTAACATTTCGGCTCCACCAGTCTACGAGTATTTCGTAATCTGCCGGCTGATACCCGATTTCCCAGTAAACCTGGGGTATGATGTAGTCAATCCAGCCCTTTTCCGCCCATAGAAGGACGTCAGCGTAGAGATCGTCATAGTTCTGGAGTCCGTTTGTTGCGCTACCCGTACCCGAACCGCCTGCAGTATTACGTTTGTTTCTGTATATGCCGAAAGGGCTTATTCCGAAACGAACCCACGGTTTAGCAGCGATGATTGTGTTGCGCACCTGCCTGATAAGAAGGGTTACATTATTGCGTCGCCAGTCTGCACGCCGGTTTGCGGAAAATCCCTGTCGGTGAGCATAGACCCCAAAACTGAAATCATCGTCGAACCGTTCGCCGGCAAGCGGATAAGGATAAAAATAGTCATCAAAATGAATGGCGTCAATATCGTAACGTGTAACTATATCGTTTACAACTTCGCATATCAGTTTGCGATTTTGAGGAAGACCCGGATCAAAAAAGATCTGGTTGCCGTATTTAATAAACCTGTCAGGTTCACGAAAGTATATATGGTCTCTGCACAGTACATCGTTTTGGGAGGCAGTTACACGATAAGGATTTAGCCATGCATGGAATTCCATGTTACGTCGGTGAGCTTCTTCAATCAAAAAAACCATCGGATCGAAACCATCACGAGGGTTCTGTCCTTGTATCCCTGTAAGATAACGACTCCATGGCTCAATATTAGACTTATAGAACGCGTCAGCCGAAGGGCGCACCTGAAATATAAGGGTATTTATGTTGTTATCGGCAAGATCGTTGAGTAGAGAACTAAAGTATTGTTTCATTTCAAGGGTCGTCATACCTTGATAACGGCTCTGGTTAATGACATGAACCCATGCCCCGCGAAATTCGCGTTTAGGAGGCGGCAGTGAAACTGCCGTTATTGAAAACACAAGGAACGCCAGTACTGAAAGATAGTGTTTCATTCTTTATACCTGTTTGTGGAGGAGATGATTGTTTTTGTATGAGCAAAACAACCGACAAACTAAACACCGATCCCTCTATACCTGCCCGCACAACGTAACCCGACGATGATGCAAGAGCTACTTTGAAAATTTCCCTTGTTTACGGAGAAGCAGTTTAGATTAAATTTAGGACAGGGTCGACTAAAGAATTAAGTGACAGGAGATCGGTGTTTTTTGAACTGCAATAACTATGGAATCAAACTCTTTTCTCTTTGATTCTTGCTTTCTTACCGGTAAGGCTTCGCAGGTAATAAAGTTTGGCGCGCCGGACTTTTCCCACCTTATTCAGGGTGATGCTGTCGATGAATGGAGAGTTCATCGGGAAAATACGTTCCACGCCGATGTTTTCCGACATTTTACGGACAGTAAAACGTTTTTGGTCGCAATGACCTGCAATTTTAATAACTACTCCGCGGTATTGCTGGACACGTTCTTTGTTTCCTTCTTTGATTCGATAGGCTACAGTAATTGTGTCTCCACTCTTAAATTTCGGAAATTCCTGTTCTTTGGGATTGATAAATGCTTGTTCTGCTACTTTAATTAAATTCATGATTTACGGCTTTTTAATAGTTTGTAAATAACCAAACGCAACATTCACGGGTTTCTTTTTCCACATCAGCGGTTACGTAAAGCGGGTGCAAAGGTAAACATTTTTTTTAAATAATCGAAACTAAGGCATTTTCTTATTTGAAAATTTAATGTACCTTTGTGACATAATAATTTTATCTGACAACTAAGAGTTATGACTTCACTTCGTAAAACTTTGAAAATTAGGGTATTTTTTGCCTTCTTGGGAATCATTCTAATGAGTTCCTGTAAAAAAGATATAAACGGCGGCTCATCTGCTGCCCTTGAAATCATTCCTGCCGATGCGGCCTTCATTATTTCGGTCGATTATGAAACCCTCGTCAAAAAAGGGAAACTCAATAATCTTGATAATTATGCTTTTATGCAAAAATTGACGGAAAGGATTGTTGATGGGGCTTTGGAAAGTACACGGGAACTTATCCTCAATTTTGTTAAAGACCAATCTTCTTTGGGATTGAATCCTCATACGTGTTATATCTTCGGTTTGCCTTCGAGACAGGACGGCGACAAATCTCTCAACGTATTTGCTGTTTTCAATATTACTAAACAATCTGTCCTTGAAGAAAATGTCAGAAAGATTGACAAAAGCATTAAAATCGAAGACAGTGGCGTTTTCAAAAAAGCAAAAAGAGGAGAGGGATCGGATTTGCCTTTTGCATGGAACAAGGAAGTCGCAATTATTTCTTTTAAGGAGATATTTTACGATGATTTTGATTCCTTGTTTGAAAAGAAAACTTCTATAACAAACGATGAAAGTTTTTCCGAATTTCTCGGCAAACGTGGCGATTTTAAGATTTGGTTTAAGTATTGCAATTTGTTCGATTTATCTGAAAAATTTGATGTAACGCCTGCTGAGCGTCAGTTTTTAACAGATATTTTCGGCAAGATTAACAATCTGATCTCTATAAATTTTGAGAACGGCAATATTCGTTTTGACTGCAAAGCTTTCCCCAAATCGGAAGTTAACCGTGTCAATGAGAAATATCCTGTTTGGAAAGATGATTTCAATGATGAATTGCTTGGCGATTTTCCTGAAGAAACTTTCATGCTTTTCAAATTTGCGGTCAATGTGAAGGATTGCATTAGACTTCTCAACGAATTAAAAATGTTTGATTCCCGGAATCATAGTCCTTTTGATGATCCTGAAGTACAGAGGATAGCTAATGCTCTTGCGGGTGATTTTGTAATAGATGTTGAAGGATTTGCCGACGGATTTATGCCTGTACCGCTCGTCAGTTTTGGTTTTACGGTAACAGACAGGCAGGGGTTTGAGAATATCCTGTCGTTAATTCCTTCTAAAAATCTCAGCAAATCGGGGGACGTCTACATGGTGACCGTTCCCGGTATACCGATCATTTCCATTTTCATTGCAGAAAAAGACAACCGTGTGATAGTGTCCAACAATCAAAAACACATTGAAGCATTTTCCGGTAGAGGCTTGGACAAATCATTAAAAAGCAGTGAATTACTTGCCAAACACAAAAACAGTGTGAATTTCTCATATATCAATCTGAATTTTAACACATACCCGTTATCTATCAGAGGATTACTTAATAACATTAGTAAAAATTCCGAAAACATAACCACTATTCTCAACCGTCTACATTCGTATACCTCATGGCAGGAGGACAAATACACTTTTGGGGGTTCGCTGAAATTTACCGACGTTTCCACAAATTCACTGCAAATATTGCTTGAAATCATTGACGATATTTCTACAATGGTTGATTAGGTTTGTTTAGTCACGACGTATAATGAAAGAGATACTAATTTCAAATCTACAGCCGTCATTTATTTTAGATTCGGATAAGCCGATGTCGGAGGTATGGTTTAACAAAGTAAGTTTTCAGAAAGGCAAAAATTATTTACTTTCGGCATCATCGGGCGAAGGGAAGACGTCACTTTTTGCTTATTTATTCGGTGAAAGGAAGGATTTTAGGGGGAACATTTTCTTTGACCTGCAAAATATCTCCACTTTTGGCGACCACGAGTGGAACAGGGTACGGCGTTGTGCTTTAAGCTATGTTTTCCAGGATTTGCGTCTTTTCGAAGGGCTGACGGTTATGGAAAATATCAACCTCAAAAACTGTTTGACACGACACAAAAAGAAAGATGATATTTACTTTTTGCTTGAGCAGTCGGGTATTGCAAACAAGGCCAACGAGCATGTTAAGCGTCTCTCGTTGGGACAAAAACAGCGTATTGCGATAATTCGCGCTTTGTGTCAGCCTTTCGACTTTCTGTTGCTTGATGAGCCTTTTAGTCATCTTGATCGCGAGAATATTGCAATAATGACCGGTATTATTCGGAAAGAATTATCTGCACGTGGGGCGGGGCTTGTCTTGTGCTCGCTTGGCGAAGAATACGGATTTGAATATCAACAAAGATTCAGGCTGTAAAATTATGCGTAAATCGTTTATATATCTCAAATTGCTTCGACAAAACATAAGTATGATACAGTTAGCTGCGTATGCTCTTGCGTCGCTTACCGGTATTACTGTTTTGTTTGCCGGATTTTGTTTTTCGAGGGATATTCGTCCACTGTTCGGTTCCAGGCATGAAGGGTTGTTTCGCAAGGAGCTGTTCATAGTGAACAAGCCTGTTAAGACGGGCATTTTGGGAAAGAGCAACACGACCTTTACCGGCGATGAAATAAGCGAGATTAAACGGCAACCGTTTGTTCGTTCTGCGGCCGGATTTTTGCAATCGCATTTTGAAGTTTATGCATGGGTTAATTTTGGCGGCAATCAAACGGATTTTGGTACCGAGATGTTTTTTGAATCCGTACCTGATGCATATATTGACTGTCGCAGCGAGTCATGGCATTGGAGCGCTGATAGCATGTTGATTCCCCTGATTATTCCGCGTGACTATTTGAATCTTTACAATTTTGGTTTTGCCGGAACGCAGGGCTTGCCGCAGGTTTCCGAAAGGTTGATACGGGAACTCACTTTCAACGTCAGGCTTACGGGTAATGGTTTGCGGGAGATTTTTGTTGGGCGGATTGTTGATTTTTCCGACGACATAAACACTATTCTTGTGCCGGAATCTTTTTTGAGATGGGCTAACGGCCGGTTTGGCGGGGGCGATGAGGGGAAAGTAACACGACTGATTATTGAAATCGGGAACCCTGCCGACACGAAGATCACGGAATTTTTTTCATCAAAGCCGGACTATATAATCGGACGGAATAAGGGTGAATCGGGGAGGCTCTCGTTTTTCCTCAATCTATTGATTACGGCGATTATCGTGGTTGGCGTTTTGATTTTGTTGCCGTCGATATGTCTGATGCTGTTGAGCATTAATTTACTGGTTTACAAGAACGAAAAGACGCTTTACAATTTGCTTTTGCTGGGATACGGTCGGGTTTCGCTGCTGTTGCCTTACTGCATAATGGTTTTGGCGTTGAATTTTTCGGTTGGCGCGCTTGGTTTGTGGTTGGTACGGGTTATACGGGGCATTTATATTCCAAGATTAGAGATGCTTGGTATTGGTTCTTTTTCGGATTCGCTTTTGTTTACTTCGTTTTTTGCCGTACTTTGTATGATTGCTATTTCTTTGTTCGACATTTTTTGGATTAAGAGAAAGGTATGGAAGGTGCTTGATTTATCGCGAGTATCCGGCAAATAAATCTTCATGATGGATAACAATTCAATGACTGTTCATTTTCTTGGCACCGGCACG
>JAIRMF010000068.1 GCA_031258895.1 Dysgonamonadaceae bacterium
GGCACAAGCGGTACCCTGTACCTTTACAGCGGCAGCAATACCATCGGCGATGTTGCATGGTATGAAGGTAATAACGCCGCAAGCGATAATACCAACGGTTCTAATTACGGAACCAAGGAAGTAGCAACGAAGGACCCTAATGATCTTGGTCTTTACGATATGAGCGGGAATCTTTGGGAATGGTGTTGGGACGAGTTAGGTGGCTATGTAGATTGCTGCATTGAGAATCCTGATTCTTACGATCTAAGTAATACAGACTTCCTTAACTTCTTAAGTGAGGGTTCTTATCGCGTCATACGCGGCGGCAACTGGATCTACAACGAGTCCTACTGCCACGTCTCTTATCGCTCCGACTACTACCCGAACTACCGCTACGACCATGTCGGCTTCCGGGTTGCGTGCAAAGGGGACTGAAAAGAATTCGTTTTGTTGGTGAAAAAACGCCCCTGAAAGTTTTGTATCTAAAACTTTCGGGGGCATTTCAAAATCAAGAGGCCCGCTCTTCTATCTAATCAAACCCAGAGAACAAGTTAGTGATCCGGATTAATCAAATCCGCCAGGCGGGTTAGAAACAGTTCGCGATGGTCGTCCACAGGTAATTGCCCTAACATAATTTTCCACTTCTTAGTTTATACTTATTAATCGGTATCGTTGACTGTTCATTCACACCACCATAGTGCCGGTCGTGATTACATATGAGAATATTTTGCGGGACTGGAAAATTTATCTACCTTTGTTTCTGCAATATTGCAAAGATCCCAATATCTATTTTTCAAAAAATGCACAGTTCGCCTACTAAAACGTCAGCAGGGAAAAAACGGATACATCTTTCCCTTGCCCATATCGGTAGCGTTGAACAGGAATTTGTGCTTGAAGCGTTCGACGCCGGCTGGGTTACTTCGCTCGGACCGAATGTCGACGGCTTTGAGCATGACATTGCGTCGTTTCTCGGCGAAAATGTTCGTGTGGCGGCTCTAAGTGCGGGAACAGCGGCTCTGCATCTCGGTCTGATTTTGCTCGGCGTCGGCGCCGGCGATGAAGTTATCTGTCAGAGTTTCACATTTTCGGCGTCAGCCAATCCGATAAAATATCTCGGCGCCAAACCGGTATTCGTGGACAGCGAAAAGACAACGTGGAACATGTCGTCCCAACTTTTGGAAACGGCAATCGAGGACAGAATACGGAAAACAGGCAAACGTCCGAAAGCTATCATCCCTGTGCACATCTACGGAATGCCTGCCCGTATGAACGAAATACTTGCGATAGCGAAACATTACGATATTCCTGTCCTGGAAGACGCCGCCGAAGCACTCGGCTCAAAGTATGAAAACCGTGCATGTGGTACGTTTGGCGATATTGCCGCCCTGTCGTTCAATGGTAACAAGATCATTACCACTTCCGGTGGCGGTGCGCTTGTTTCGGTCAACAGCGAATTTGTAAGCCGTGCAATTTTCCTTGCCTCACAGGCTCGTGATGCAGCGCCTTACTATCAACATTCACACGTTGGATACAACTATCGTTTGAGCAATGTCTGTGCAGGAATCGGGCGTGGACAGATGATGGTACTGCCGGACAGGGTCGAGCGGCGCAGGGCTAATAACCTGTATTACCGCAACCGGCTGTCCGGAATTACGGGAATTGAGTTTCAGACGGAACCTGACGGTTGCTTTTCCAATTACTGGCTGACCGCAATGTTGGTCAATCCGGATGCAAGCGGCGGAATTACCTGCGAGTATCTGCGTGAGGCTTTAGAAAAGGAGAACATCGAGTCGCGCCCATTGTGGAAACCGTTACATCTTCAGCCTGTCTTTGCCGATTGTCCGTTTTACGGTGACGGAACATGCGAATCGCTTTTTGAACGAGGTATTTGTCTGCCTTCCGGTTCGACATTGACGGAGACTGACCTTTTTCGCGTGACAGATATTATAAACCGTACGATAGATTAGATTATGAAGGATAAGAACGGTTTTTTATACAAATTTCCAAGCATTGCCGAAAGAATGTTCCGTAAAGACGCCACATCACCTCTCGGAGGAGGGATCGTTGATTCGGCGTCCATCGTTGAAGAGTTGTTCTGCCGGACGACAATTTCGATCGATACGGAAAAAATAAGCCGTTGCCTGCAAGACAAAACCGTGATGATAACCGGCGCCGCGGGTTCCATAGGCAGCGGAATTGTCGACCTGTTAAGCGTCTTTGAAGTAAAAAAACTTCTACTGTGCGACATTGCCGAGAGTCCGCTTTACCGGTTAAGTCTTGAACTTGATGACAATCACCCTGATTTACAATACAGTGTTCTGCTTGCCGATGTAAAAAATCGTGATCGTATGTGTAGAATTTTCGAGCGATACCGGCCGGAATATGTTTTTCACGCTGCTGCCTGCAAGCATGTCCCGATGATGGAGGATCATCCCTGCGAGGCGGCGCTGACCAATGTTTTCGGCACGAAAACGGTTGCCGATCTTGCAGCGCGATTCGGTGCGGAATGTTTTGTTATGATTTCAACCGACAAGGCTGTTCATCCCGGAAATGTGATGGGAGCTACCAAGCGTATTGCCGAAATATATGTGCAATCACTAAGAGGTGATACACGGTTTATAACGACGCGTTTTGGGAATGTGCTTTGTTCTAACGGGTCCGTTGTTCCGCGATTCAGGGAGCAGATACTGCGGGGCGGACCGGTTACGGTGACTCATCGCGATGTGGTTCGCTATTTTATGACCATTCCCGAAGCCTGTGGTCTTGTTCTTGAAGCAAGCGCTATGGGGTTGGGAGGAGAGGTTTTCGTTTTTGATATTAGCGAACCGGTAAAGATTATTAATCTTGCCGAAAAGATGATTCGTTTGTCGGGATATGAGCCGTATAAGGATATAGATATAAAAATAACCGGCCTTCGAGCTGGGGAAAAACTCCACGAAGAAATTCTTTACAATCGCGAAAATGCCGAGAATACGCCCAACAGTAAAATCAAAATCGGAAAAGTTGAATGTCCTGATCCCGAAAAGGTGCGTATCTCTCTCGAAGAACTGCGGAACAACGCGGAAAACGGTGATGACCTTGCTACCGTGAAAACGATGAAGGAACTTATACCGGAGTTTAAGTCTTGCAATTCGATTTACAGTCAATTGGACTGATTTCTCTTATTTTTCATTATCACGTAAACAATCACGGGAGCGCCGATGAACGGCGTAATTGCGTTTAACGGCAGAAGACTTTTGCCGAAAGGGATTACCGTCATTAAGTTGCAGAGCAGGGCGACAATCGCTCCGGCGAGTATGGTGGAGGGCAGTAAAGTTTTCTGATTCGATGTTCCCGACAACATTCTGGCGATATGCGGAACGATAAGTCCGATGAAAGTTACCGGCCCGCAATATGCGGTAACTGTTGCGGTTAAATATCCTGTGATAAGGAGGATACAGATTCGTATATTGAGTATGTTCACTCCGAGGTTTGCTGCATAATTATCGCCGAGCAGCAGGGCGTTTAGGGGTTTAATCAGCAGCAGAGAGAAGAAAAGTCCGGAAAGGATGGTTATCGAATAGAGCGGCAGTTCGCTGTTGTGGACGTCTGAAAAACTGCCCATTCCCCACAGTACATAGGAACGGATACTGTCTGACGCCGCCATGGAATTAAGGGCGGCAATACCTGCCGAGGCGAGGTATCCGATGATAATTCCGATAATCATAACGAGTTCGCTGTTACGGATGCGGATTGAGAAATAGAGTATTAGAAGCAGGACGGTTATGGAGCCTGCGAAAGCGGCTACGATAACTGAGAAGTGGCCTGAAAAATTCTGTCCGATTATTCCCCCCGAGTATAGCATCACTATCGCGACGCCGAGATTTGCTCCGCTGCTGATACCGAGTATTGACGGTCCTGCGAGGGGGTTTCGGAACATGGTTTGCAGCAGCAGTCCGCTAACCGACAAGGCTGCTCCCGACAGCAGCGCCGTTATGGCCTGCGGGAGTCGTGACTGTAAAACGATGCTTTCCCACACATCATGTTTGGCTTCCCTACCGAACAAAATATCAATTATCGTATTTTTTGGGATAGACACCGTTCCGTAGAAGAGATTGCAGAGGAAGAGGCCTGTCAGTGCAATCGCAAATCCGGTAAAAGCGATGTGTTTGCGGTTCATGTTTCATCTTAGCCTGTCGGCTGACCGCACTAATTTCTCATCTTTTTTAATTGCTGCGATAGCCATGATGATAAGCAGGAAGGCTATTAACGGGAGTGCGATCAGGGGGTTGTATGGTGTTTGTTCCTCCGTTTGCGTGGATCGCCATATCAGCACAGCATACGAACAGGCGATAGCGAGCAGCGAGACGATGCAACTTTTCACCTGTTTATTTCGGTTTTTGAATTGGAAGACGGCGAGCAGCGAAAAGATGACCGAGAGTCCCCAGCCGGCATAAATCGGGATACGCCAGAGTAGTTGGAGGTTATCGGCGAGGCCGGTTGCTGGGGTGAACATAACGCCGGTCAACAGGGCGGCGATAATCAGGTATAATGATTGAATACGCTGGATCATACGGTCAGTCGAATTCGTTAGTGTATTTTTCTTTGGCGGGGTTTCTGTATTGGAGTTTATGGTTTATAAATTCCTGAGTAGCGATGAGGGATGGTTTGGGCAGTTTTTCGAAGAAGCGGGAAGTTTCGATTTGTTCTTTGTTTTCGAACACTTCTTCGAGGGTATCGGTAGAGGAGGCGAATTCTTGGAGTTTTTGTCCGAGTTCATATTTCATTTCTGCGGAGATTTCGTTTGCTCGTTTGCCGATGATTCTGACTGTTTCGTAGACATTACCTGTTTCTTCCGACATTTTGATCATATCTCTGGTCACGGTGGTGTCGGGGGTTGATTTTCTGTAATTCATGATGGTTGTTTTTTATTTTGGAATATTAATTATTAAGTTCTTTTTCTATGTTGCTGTAAAATTTTTTTATTTCTTTGAGGTATTTACCTTCGGGAAATTCGTTTATGTATGAGAAATATTCGTCGACGACGTCTCGGTATCGGTATTCTTTTTTTTCGTCCACGCTTTTGACTGCGATTTCGTATTTGGATTTCAGCATGTAGTACATAAAGTCTTCGCGATATTTGGAGAACGGGTAATCTCGGATAGCGTTTTGGGCGGTTATCACGCAGGAGAGGTAGTTTCCGCCCGGGAACGGGATGAGCAGGTATTCACCGAGGTTGTAGTAGAGTTTTACGGAGAGGAGTTCTTTGTATGCGAGTTTATCCTGCAATTCGAACAGTGCTGTTTGTGCGGATTCTTTATTTTCGCTTGTTGGGTATAGGTCGAGGAATGTTTGGAACTGTCTTATTGATTTGTAGGTATCGGTTTGGTCGAGTTGCGGGTTTGGGGAGTTGAGGTAGAGGGAGTAAGCGGAGAGGTAGTGTGCGGACTCGGCGTTTTTTCCTGTCGGGTACGATGTGAAATACGATTTAAAATATTCGGCGGCTGTTTGGTAATCTTTCATGTTGTAGTAACATTGTGCGATCAGATGGAGCGCTTCTTCTCCTTTAGCGGTGTTACGGATTATTGGGATCATATCTTCGAGCAGTGTTGCGGCCCGGCTGAATTTTCCTTGTTCGAAGCACGTTTTGGCGTACGAGAGTTTGGTGTTGTAATCGGTAGATTTCAGCACTTTATTGTACTCTCCGCAGGACAGGAGTAGCAGTGAGATGATGATTAGGAGGATGTTTCCGGACTTCATGCGATGGAATTTACGGCACAAAGGTAATCATTTCCTTTGAGGTGAGAAAAATTTCGGCTGTTTTTTCTCGAACCGGCGTTATTTGGGGTTTTCCGGAGGCATAATTATTTTTTGTGTTTTTGGTTACCGGTTTATTTTTTGTTAGGGTATGAAAGCCGGCATGATGTCGGACCATGTTCCTCTTTCTCCTTTTATATTTTGCCAGCATATTGCGAAGTATGCTTTTTTACCTCGTTCTTCTTCCTGGAATATGATGATTTGCGGTGTTCTTGTTGCGAACAGGACTTTTGTAAGTTTGGATTGGGTTTCCGGTTTTTCGTCGAGGATGTCGTATACGATGAATGCTCCGCTGATTCCGTAGGGTTTGGCTTTAGATTTTTTATCGTTTTTTTCCGTTTTTGGTTGGTCATGGAATGAGAGTTTCAGTTGTCTGTTACCGGCTCCTGTTATGTAGAGGAAGGGGATTGTTTCGGGTCTTCCGATGGGGGTTTTTGTGGGGTCTTTGATGTGCAGTTTGAGGGATGTTTTATCGTCGTCTGTTATGACGGGGTTACGGAGTTTGAAGTTTACGAGTTCGCGGATTTTGGCCACGAGGTTTGTTCTGTTTTTGTTTTTTCTCAATGTTATTGGTTTTGTTCTTGCGGGGCTGTAGGCGAGGTTGACGGATGCTTCGAAACTTTTTACGGCGTTTGCTATTTCGGTGTATTCGTTTTGGGAGATATTCCATTTGGTAAGGTTATTGGATATTACCGTCTCAAAATTTTTACCGAATGACACTAAGTCTTTGTCTTTTGTAGGGATATAATCCACGTATCTCTTACTCATGGTGATTTACTTTTAAAAAATTTACACTGATCCTTGTTTATGATTGCCTGTTGACTGTAATTTTGATGCAAAGGTAAGTATTTTTTTTATATCTGTCGTTATACTTCTCACAGATATCTTGGAATTTCGCACAGATGTCTGGGAGTTCTGCACAGATGTCTGGAAGCTTCGCACAGATGTCTGTGAGTTCCGCACAGATGTCTGTGAGTTTCTCGCAGATGTCTGTGAGCTCCTCACATCGGTATGTTGTCAGTCTGTTAGACGATCTGTACCAAATGTCAGGGTTACATTATTATTTAGTACCTTTGTTCCGTTTTATTTTATGTGAGATATGAATTATGGAAACAATAAACTTGTCGGGAGTGGGCGTCGCCCTCATAACCCCTTTCAAACCAAATGACGACGTGGATTTCAACGCCCTCTCGCAACTCGTCGAAATGCACCTGCGGGCAGACACGGACTACCTCGTAGCGCTCGGCACGACCGCCGAAACGCCAACCCTTAGCCCCGAAGAACAACACGAAATCAAACAGTTAGTCGTGGAAAAAGTGCAGGGAAAACTGCCCGTCGTGCTCGGACTGGGAGGCAATAATACACGTGCCCTGCTCAATACCCTCGAAAAAACAGACCTCCGCGGGATCAACGCCCTGCTCTCCGTTACCCCATACTATAACAAACCCTCCCAGGAAGGACTCCTCCAACACTACCGCCAACTCTCCAAAATATCCCCCCTGCCCATCATCCTCTACAACGTGCCCTCGCGTACCGGCGTCAATATGTGCGCAGAAACCACGCTGAAAATAGCTAACGAATGTGAAAACGTGGTAGCCATAAAAGAAGCGTCCGGAATGAACGCCCAGATAGACGCTATCGTAAGGCGGCGTCCGGACGGATTCCGAATCATCTCCGGTGACGACGGAATAACTCTGCCTCTGATGTCGATCGGCGTCGATGGGGTTATATCGGTCATCGGTAACGCATTCCCAAAAGAAATTAAACAAATGGTACATCTCGCCCTGAAAGGTGATTTTCCGGCTGCCTCGGCGATCCACCGGCAACTCGGAGACTTTTTCGACGCCATATTCATAGACGGTAATCCTGCCGGCGTCAAATGTCTGATGTGGAAAACCGGCCTGTGCGAAAATATCCTCAGACTACCGCTCGTCCCCGTCTCAAACTTGACTGACGAAAAAATAACCGTAGCACTGGAAAAATTTACCGCCAACAGGTAAAACCATCTGAAAATTTTGTATATCCCAAAAAAATACCTAATTTTGCAGCCGGTTCGTGACGTAGCCCGGATGGCGAAATTGGTAGACGCGTTAGTTTCAGGGACTAGTGTAAGCGATTACATGCAGGTTCGAGTCCTGTTCCGGGCACCAAAAATGAAAGAATTCTTAGCTCAGTTGGTTCAGAGCGTTGCCTTGACAGGGCAAAGGTCGCCGGTTCGAGCCCGGCAGAGTTCACAAAAAATACTTCTGCAAATCAAAATAATAAAAACTTATTTGTTTAATTTTAATCAAAAGAAAAATGGCACACCTGATTACCGACGACTGTATAGCATGTGGTACCTGTATCGATGAATGTCTCGTGGGAGCAATCTCGGAAGGCGATATCTATAAAATAGATCCGGAACTTTGTACGGATTGCGGAACCTGTGCAGACGTCTGCCCCTCGGAAGCAATTACGGAGGCATAATAATTTTCTAACAAATACCCCGATGGAGGCTGCCCGAAATATCAGGCAACCTCCTCCTTTTTTAAAACGTCCCCAAGTAAACAATCCGAAAAATAAAACACCCCTCTACCCGCCTATCCGTCAATAAACTTGTTCGTCCTAAGCCGACGGCCGATCGCAGGACAGAACCGCAGGCCGAAAATGCCGGTCAACACCAGCACAGCAATGCCTCCCGTAACCCATGCCGCTTTGGAACTCCGGAAATAAGCCTGTGTAATCAATATACAAACAGCCAGATTTACAACAGCATAGAGAATAGAAACCACTCTCTGAGGTATTCTTAACTCATTCGACAGTATCTGGAAAAAGAACATGCGGTGCGCTTCGAAAATGCTCTTCCTCAGATACAGTCGGTAGATCACCGTCCCCACCGTGTCCACGCCGTAAACGGACAGAAACAAAATCCAAACAAGAGATTTCGTTACTATCATCAGTTTGAGCAGAATATATATTATCCATATAGCGATCGCCATGCTTCCCGTGTCACCCAGGAAACAAACCGCCTGCTTTCTATAATTGAAAAACAGAAAAATTGCGCAGGGAATGACCGCAAACCATATAAATTCCGGATTGGTAAAGGAAACAAGTTGCAGATTTATGTACTGTAAAAATAATAATAACAGCAAGTTGTACAATCCCGTCATCCCATTTATCCCATCCATGAAATTGAACGCATTCAGTATCCCGACCGCAACGATCAGTGCCAAAGGAATTGCCCACACAGGGATACAGGAGTAGATTCTCAAGTCAAAGAACAAAACGCCTATCGCGAGGAAGTGAAATAAAATGCGTATTCTTTTTTTCACCGACATCAGGTCATCAAAAAAACTCACGACGCAGAGGAGTGTCAACGCAACGGCAAAGTAAATTCCCTGAGGATTATGGATAATTGCGTAGCAGATGCACGAAAACCAGAACAGTATTCCGCCGCCTCTTATCGGAGAGCCGGTATGCGAGCTTCGTTCGTTCGGTTTATCGACGATGTTGTATTTTCTTGCGATGTAGAAGTATGACAGTTCGATAGCAAGGAATAGTATAAACAATAGGAGGTAATATGTCATGACGTCTTTTTTTCGTTTATGTAGCGGAATGTAATTTGGTTAGTATTGTGCGACATTAATTGTGATGTAAGAACACTGGGGCTTTTGCTGTTTGCGAGGGGGTTTGTGTTGCGACTTCGGGGTATCCGTTGTTCCACACGAGGCGGTCGAGGCAGAGGAGTCTTCCGAGGTGGGGTTCTTTTTTAAGGAACGCATGATATAGCAACCAGTCTTGTCCTTCGTCATCGGTAACGATTTCGGCGTTATGTCCGGGCCCTGCGAATGTTGTATCGCCACGCAGGATTACGCTGGGTCGGTATCCCATCATTGATTCGCCATCTCTCGTGATGTAGGGCCCGAAGAGATTGTCGGCTTTTCCGACGACCACTTTGTAGGTGCTTTCTGCGCCTGCGCAGCATCCTTCTATCGATGCGAAATAATAATAGTATCCGTCACGTTTCAGGATGTTGGACGCTTCGTATCCACCGCCGGCCACTTTTACTTTTTCTGCTCCCGGTTTGATCGCGAGTCCGTTGTCTGTCAATTCGATGGCGTAGATTCCTTCGAAACTGCCCCAGATGATATATTTCTTTCCGTTATCCTCGACATAACACTGATCTATGGAGTTTAGGACGCCGATTGAGTCAGCCTGAATAATCGGTCCTATGTCGGTGAAGGGTCCTGTTGGAGAGTCGGCGATGGCGACTCCGATACCGCATGTACCACGGCAATAGGGGGCTGCAAATGTGTAGTATAGCACGTATTTACCGTCAATTTTGTTTATGTCCGGCGCCCAGATTCCGGCTTCTGCGGTTCCCCATTTGGGTCGTGTTTCGTCGGTAAAGCACGTTCCGATTTGTTCCCATTCCACGAGGTTTTTCGATCGGAAGACCGGTGTATTTCGAATGTCTTCCGTTGCATACAGGTAAAAATATCCATCGCTATCGCGCAATATCGACGGGTCGGGCGTGCTTACCCTCATAAGTGGATTTTGATAGTTTTCGGTCACTGTCGGACGTTTTCCGCAAGCGGTAAAAAACATCGTAATGAGAAAAAATGTTGTAAAGATGTCAGTTTTCATAATTTATTATTGTAATGATTAAAAATTCTATTTGAAGGACAAGAAATTCTCCGAACGTACTTTCATGATGCAATTCGGTCTTTCCAACCGAAAAACCATCGGATATAACTTCTTGAACATGTTTAAACATTAATCCGGCCTTATCGGGAAAATATTGAGACATCCCGTGAAACCCTCTATACATCACGATACCATACATGATACGCATAAATTTATATCGCCTCTGACAGCTTGGAAAATTTATACCCTTCTCGATTTTTCCGTCAAAAGTAATGATTTTTCTCGAAATAACGATACCATAGTTCTTTTTGGATGAATTTAAAATGACCGGGCACAACCAAATCCACACGGGACATCAGAGAACACGTTGTTTGTCATGGAGAGAGGAAGGGTGATGTTATTTCCAAATACAAAACCGTTCCTTATAAATAACAATTTCAAACAATGGGGCTGTCTAAAAAAGGCGATTTTAAACCATTTACCCCCTTTACAATATATTGCAGAGGGGGTAAAGTGGCAAATTTAGGGTTTTTGAAACAACCTCATATTATTAAAGCCGGTTGCGGACATATAAACTCATACTTGAGCGTTCGCGCCAACCCTTCGCCTAAGGAATAGGGCGCATGGAAACCGGAATTGCAGGCAGCTTGCGCATCAAATCTTGTAGTGGCGCAAAACTTTTTTATGCGAACAGAACTTATGGGAAATTTTTCGCAAGTGAGCGCTGTTTTGACATAGTATTTGAAGTTTATTTTTTAATCGAGTGTACGGAATCTAAAGCAGTTGGCAGTGGCGGAAGGGAAGGCCATATCCGTCGATAGATTTCCGAACAGGGGAAAATAATTACCCACGCGGTAACAAAAATAAGCAAAAAACAGGTTAGCGCGCTCCGCTTCTTGTAGAATCATGCTTCCAATTCCGCTTTATAGGGACCGATAATTTCAGCGTAGCACTGCTCAAGAGGCTTGCCGGAACAAGCCACGACTGTTTCTTCGTCGCGGAACACAATCGAGCCTATTCCGGTTAGTCCGGGACGCATTAACAGAATTATCTGTTTTCCTTCGAGAGGAAAATAATTAAAGTTTTTAGGCGTTTGCGGGCGGGAACCGACAATGCTCATATCGCCTGTCAATATGTTAACGAGTTGGGGAACTTCATTGAGCTTTGTTTTCCGCAAGATGCGTCCCAGCGGTAATACCCGCGGATCGTTTTTGACAGTTACGTCGCCCGTGCCTGTTGATGGGCTGCATTTTAACATGGTGGCGAACTTCAGCAACCCGAATTTTCGTCCGCCTCTTCCCATCCGCTCCTGGGTATAAAATATCTCTCCTTCGCCGGTAAGGCGCAACAGCAATGCAATTTACAGACCAAACGGAAAGAATACGATAAGTGCAATGGCTGATAAAAGAATAATCGGGGCATCGCCGTGATACTGACCCCGGATAGGTTTCAGCTTCTTCATAAGCCCCCGTATATCCCA
>JAIRMF010000069.1 GCA_031258895.1 Dysgonamonadaceae bacterium
GTATCAGGACGGCAACTGAAAGTTTCTTCATACGGTACAAAGATACTAAAAAAAATAATCTTTGTGCGCTCAAACGACAATGTCATTAAGGTCGTTAAAGTTTTAAAATCCTTTTAAAAAAGAGAAGGTTTTTTAAACGAGACGTGGGTTCGAGAAGGCGGATGGAAAGTTTTGGCAGACAGATAGTGAGTTTTGTCAGGCGGGCAGAGAGTCTGCCAGGATGTCAGGCGAGTTTTCAAAGACGGGATGCGCGTTTTGGCAGGCATACAGCGGGGCTGGTCAGGCGGGCGAAACGTCTTAGAAAACCCATTGCGGGTCTGCGCAGACGAGTTACGCGTTTGCGCAGACAAGCCGCTCGTTTGCGTCGACGAGCAAAAGGGGCTTCCATACATTGCGTCTGATTGTCAATGCATTACAAAGATTTTTCGATTTTTGTGTTAAATTGTATTAAATTTTCAATGGAAATAAGCAGACGATAAGGTCGTTTAGGGATTTAAGGCCCTTAATGTCGTTAATATCCTCAAGGTTTTAAAAAATGAGCGGCGAGTCCGGGCAGGTAGAGTGTGCGGCTGCCAAAACGAAACAAATAGCTGACAACAAGCATAAGAAACGTTTGAAAATCCAAAAAAAATTCCCTAACTTTGTAAACTAATTTCAATAAATATATGAACAGTCCGCTCGCCGAAAGAATGAGACCCCGTACCCTCGATAAATACCTCGGACAACAACACATAGTGGGGCCAACCGGTGCAATCCGCAGAGCTATCGACTCGGGAAGCTTGCCCTCAGTAATCCTCTGGGGGCCCCCAGGAACCGGAAAAACAACCCTCGCCGAAATAATCTCACACAAACTCAACGTCCCCTTCTTCACCCTTAGCGCTGTCAACGCCGGAGTAAGAGATATACGAGACATATTCGCAAGAATTGACGCCAACAAAATGTTCTCAATCAAAAGACCAATCCTGTTCATCGACGAAATTCACAGATTCAGCAAAGCACAACAAGACTCGCTCCTCGCAGCAGTCGAAAAAGGACGCATAACACTCATCGGAGCTACCACCGAAAACCCATCCTTCGAAGTAATCAGACCACTCATCTCCAGATGTCAGGTATACGTCCTCAAACCACTCGAAGAAAAAGACATGCTCACCCTAATAAACCGCGCCCTCACAGAAGACCCAATCATGAAAACCAAACAAATAGAAATACAGGAAACATCCGCCATCATACGTTTCGCCGGCGGCGACGCCCGAAAACTGCTCAACATCCTCGAACTCGTAACAGACGCCAACCAAGACGAAAATAACCCCACACAAACAAAAATTATCGTCACCGACGAAAAAATCGTCGCCTGCCTCCAGGAAAATCCCGCTGCCTATGACAAAAACGGCGAAATGCACTACGATATCGCTTCCGCTTTCATCAAATCAATACGCGGAAGCGACCCCGACGCCGCAATATACTGGCTCGCGAGAATGGTCGCAGCAGGAGAAGACCCGAAATTCATAGCCCGCCGACTCGTAATCTCAGCCGCCGAAGACATAGGACTTGCAAACCCAAACGCCCTCCTATTAGCCAACGCCTGTTTCGACGCACTGACTAAAATAGGATGGCCGGAAGGACGAATAATCCTCGCCGAAACAACAATATATCTCGCCGCAAGCCCCAAAAGTAACTCAGCTTACATGGCAATCGAAGCAGCGCTCAAAGAAGTAAACGAATCGGGCGACCTGCCAGTCCCGCTGCACCTCAGAAACGCCCCGACAGAGCTGATGAAAACGCTCGGCTACGCGAAAAATTACAAATACGCCCACGACTACAAAGGAAATTTCGTCAAACAGGAATACTGTCCCGAAAAACTGACAGGAAAAATGTTCTATTCCCCACAAGATAACCCCCAAGAAGCAAAAACCGCAGCTTTTCTCAATGCCCTCAAAAAAGAACGACCCCCATGCTCCGAAAAACAAAGCACAGGGGTCGAAAAAACCAAGTAAAAAATGCCCAAACCAGCCGGAAAAATCTACGTGTTCATCCCTCCGTCGACCTGAATAACCTGTCCGGTGACGTAAGACGACAAATCCGACGCCAAAAATAACGCAACATTAGCTACATCCTCCGGAGTGCCCCCGCGACGCAAAGGAATCTTCCCAGCCCACTCCTCACGTACCGACTCCGGTAACTTGTCAGTCATGTCCGTAATGATAAAACCGGGCGCAATAGCGTTCGAACGAACCCCGCGAGACCCCAATTCCTGCGCAACAGACTTCGATAAGCCGATCATCCCCGCCTTCGACGACGAATAATTCGCCTGACCCGCATTACCGTGAATCCCAACTACCGAACTCATGTTAATAATGCTCCCAAATCGCCGACGGGTCATCACCGGCGCTACCGCGTGAATGAAATTAAATGCCGATTTCAAATTAACCGTCAAAACAGCGTCCCACTGAACCTCCGTCATCCGTAAAATCAAACCGTCCTTAGTAATACCGGCATTGTTTACCAAAATATCAACACCACCAAAATCCAAACAAATACTCTCAACAACACGATGTGTGTCGCCGAAATCCGACGCATCCGAACAATACGCCTTCGCCTTGACTCCTAACGCCGAAAATTCCGCCTCGATAGCCAACGTCTTGTCGTCCAAAACAAGATCCGTAAAAGCAATGTTGCAACCCTGAGACGCAAATCGCCCCGCAATAGCCCGACCAATGCCACGCGCACCGCCGGTGATAATAGCTGTCTTTCCTTCTAATAATTTTGACATGATTATATCCTTTTTTATCTCCCCTCAGGGAATCGTTAATAATTGAATGACTCAGTATGCCCCACCTTTTTGAGGCCGTAAAAAAATAATCCGATGATACCGTTGATCCTTCGCTGCCCGGACGCCGAAAAACCCTCTATAATACCCCTGATGTAAGGAACCTCCAGGCCCTTGAACGAGCTGTGAAGAATAATTGCCGTGTCCTTCGGATTCAATGACCGGAAAATACCACCCTTCACGCCCTCCTCAAGAATATCCCTCAAAAACAGAATCTCCTTTATATCGAACTTGCGCCGAATGGTCTCTACATGCCATATGTCCTTGAAAAATTCCGCGCCGAGACTGCCGTTACGATAAACAACCCGCTTAGTCGATTCAAGACGCATCTTGACAAATTCCAGCAACTTGACGTCGGCAGGAAGATCTTTTTCCACTACCTCCTGCAGCGATCGGTATAATATATCGAGTTCCGATTCGATAACCGCGTTGTAGATTTCGTTCTTGTTTTTGAAGTAAGTATAGAGCGTTCTGCGTCCTTTTCCGGAGGCGGTTGCGATATCGTTCATCGTCACGTCCTCTATGCCGTTTTCCGCAAAAAGCTTTCGCGCGACATCCATAAGTTTCTCTCTTGTCTTGATCACTGCCCCTGACATCTCTCGGATTCCATAAAAAAAACGGTGCAAAATTACTACATTTTCCCCCCAAATGCAATAAAAGTAAGAAAAACCCTATTGAAATTAGGTACTCTCAAAATTTATATCTACCTTTGCACTCGAAATCGCGGAGTAGAGCAGTGGTAGCTTGCCAGGCTCATAACCTGGAGGTCGTTGGTTCGAGTCCTTCCTCCGCAACAAAGAGGGGCCGTCCTGGTGGGCCGTGTCAGAGTGGGATTCATCGGGAGGGCCGTATCGGAGGCGATGTTAAGGCGCCGTTATTGGGGGGAGTGTAGAGAGCGACCCCTACCTTTTCAACAAAATCGCGGAGTAGAGCAGTGGTAGCTTGCCAGGCTCATAACCTGGAGGTCGTTGGTTCGAGTCCTTCCTCCGCAACTGAGGGGCGCGTCAAAGGTAAGATGTTGGCGCGTTCTTTTTTTGTGGGGTGTGTTTCGGGGGAGATAATTATCTGCGAGAAATATTTTTTCGTTATTTATTTGGTGGATTAAAAAACAATGTTTACCTTTGCACCCGTTATGACGACAGTAGCTACACATACCGACATAA
>JAIRMF010000144.1 GCA_031258895.1 Dysgonamonadaceae bacterium
ACACACACACACACACACACACACACACACACATTACCTGCTAAGGCCGCGCACGCGCGAAAGAACGACAGAGACAACAACAAACTTTATACTTCAGCATCCGCACTGTTTTTTTCACAACGGGAAACAGGGCGGTATCTTTTTGTGCGCCCTACTTACGCGGCGACAAAACGAACATGGTTTTTTAAACAATATACCTGTCTTTCTGAGGAGCGTACCACATGTTGTACAAAGCATACCACATGTTGTACAAAGCGTACAACATGTTGTACAAAGCATACCACATGTAGTGCAAAGCGTACGACATGTTCCGAGAAGCTCCCAAATAATAAGCAATAATAATCCATAAAATATTACTTACAATGAACAAAACATCTTTTTTAATCTTCTTCACCCTCTGTCTCTGCGTCGCAGACAGGGCAACGGCACAAGTCACCGTCGGGTCTCTCGATAACCCGCAACCGTTTTCCATCCTTGAACTTGTCGGCGACGGCATGCGCGGATTCAGACTGCCACAGATGAACAGTTGCGAACGTGACGCACTTAATCTGACCGGTAACGACGCCGCTCGCGGCCTGCAGATCTTCAACACGTCCACCAAATGCGTCGAAACATGGAACGGATCAAAGTGGATACAGACCTGCACACCGGAAGGACCCCCAGTGCCTCTTCCTTCGAAAAGTTCATGCGGTATAACGGAAAGCGACAACGGACATACATTTACCGCCAGATACGACCCTAATGCTGTGGCGCATGAGTTCTTCCTCGGAGAAGTTTCGCAGTGTGTTCAGGAGAGCAACACGATAACATTTGAAGAAACACAATCCCTCAACAATGTTACAGTTAAGTACTACTATCCCCTGTCATTCCTGAAGCCGATGATGCTACCCGTTGAAGGGTCCGGCGGCGGAAAATGGAAATGCGGTGAAAAAAATGAAGAAACCACCGCTAATATCCCCAGCTTCAAAATGAGTAAAACGGAGATAACTCAGGCACAGTTTGAGTATATGATTGGCATAAATTACTCCTGGTTCAAGTGCGGTAGGGCTTCCGCCACCAACAGCTATGACCAGAAAGGCGGCGCAACTTCCATTTTGCCTGCCGATTATGTTACATGGTACGAAGCTATTGCCTATTGCAACAAACTAAGTATTCTCGAAGGCAAAGAAATTTGCTATACCGTCGGAAACAACCTGAAAACAAAAGAAGACTGGGAAAATCTAACCTACTCACAGATTCCTCGTGACCCCTACAATGCGAATGCCGACTGGAGCGGCGCCATCTGCGATTTCAGTAAAAACGGTTACCGTCTCCCAACCGAATGGGAATGGGAATACGCTGCACGAGGCGGCAAAAGTATGCCGGCAGGTCATTCTATCTATTCCGGTAGCGATGAAATTTGCGACGTCGCATGGTATGAAGGCAATAACGACTCAGGTATCGAGTGCGACAACACCCCCAGCAATATTAAAGGTACCAAGCCGGTAGCAAGTAAAAACGACAATTATCTCGGTCTTCACGATATGACAGGGAATGTGTATGAATGGTGCTGGAACGGAACCGATGAGCCCTCATCCCCACAGACCACACCGACCGGTAGTGTTACGGCTCCGGGCACCAGTCGCAGGATACGCAGCAGCTGCTATGTCGATACCAAGTCTTACAGCGTACTCTCGAATCGCACCTCCAAATACCTTGTCCCGTACTTCTTCCTCGACAGCACCGGCTTCCGTGTTGTGTGCAAGTGAATAAACCGCTCCCGCCATCATCGCAAACCACCTCTCAGTCTTCCGGCCTAATTATGACCTTCAAATTTTTTGACTACAATACAGGCATTGTGCCCTCCGAATCCGAAAGTATTCGAAAGCGCTATCTTTATATCACGCCTCTGGGCTTTGTTGAATGTGAAATTTATTCGGTAGTCTATGTCGGGGTCGTTGTCTCCTTCTTCGTGGTTGATGGTTGGCGGGATGATCCCGTTCTGCACGGCCAGCGCACAGGCCATCGCCTCCATTGCACCGGCGGCGCCGAGCATGTGTCCGGTCATAGA
The DNA here is from genome assembly GCA_031258895.1 of Dysgonamonadaceae bacterium. Taxonomy (GTDB): domain Bacteria; phylum Bacteroidota; class Bacteroidia; order Bacteroidales; family Azobacteroidaceae; genus Azobacteroides. The sequence goes on from JAIRMF010000144.1 coordinate 2,051, forward strand.
TTTTGTGGAACTGACGTTCATTTTGTATGTATGGTCTGAGAAAACTTTCAGGATTGCTTTCACCTCTGAGGTATCTCCTACCGGTGTTGATGTACCGTGAACGTTGATATAATCAATATCTTCCGGACGTATATCGGCATCTTTCAGCGCGTTTTCCATCACTATTATTGCACCGAGTCCTTCGGGATGGGAGGCGGTAAGGTGGTATGCATCCGCTGATGAGCCGCCGCCGATTATTTCCGCGTATATTTTTGCGTTACGGGCGAGTGCGTGTTCCAGTTCTTCAAAGATCAGGCTGACGGCGCCTTCGCCCATCACGAATCCGTCGCGACTTGCGCTGAACGGTCGGGACGCGGTTTGCGGGGAATCGTTACGGGTGGACAGTGCATTCATGGAGTTGAATCCGCCGACGCCTGCCTGTGTGAGTGAGGATTCGCTGCCGCCGGTCACGATTGCATCGGCTTTTCCCATACGGATGTGGTCGAACGCGCAGATAGCTCCTGTTGTCGAGGAGGCGCACGCTGAAACCGTACCGAAGTTTGGGCCTCTGAAACCGTAATTGATGGAAATATGTCCTGCTGCTATGTCGGCGATAAGCTTGGGGATGAAGAACGGATTGAATTTGGGTCCCATTTCCGGGTGTTTGCAGTAGTACTCAATCTCCTGTTCCATTGTATTGAGTCCGCCTATACCGGAGGAAAAGATCACTCCGACCCGGTTTTTATTGATGTTTTCGCTGTCTAAGCCGGCGTCGCGGATTGCTTCTCCGGCTGCCACAAGTCCGAGTTGAGCGTATTTATCCAGTTTTCGGATTTCTTTACGGTCGAGGTAGTTTGTGGGGTCGAAGTTTTTCACTTCGCAGGCGAATTTTGTTTTGAACAGGGTTGTGTCGAATGCAGTAATAGGTCCGGCTCCGGATTTACCGTTCACGAGGGCGTCCCAGGTTGTTGGGGCGGTGTTTCCGAGCGGTGTGATGGCGCCCAGACCTGTTACTACGACTCTTTTTAATTTCATAGCGATAATTATGACATTACTTTTTTTCCACGTTTTCGACGTAAGTAATAGCATCGCCCACCGTTTGGATTTTCTCGGCCTGGTCATCGGGGATTGTTATTCCGAATTCCTTTTCGAATTCCATAATAAGTTCGACGGTGTCGAGGGAGTCGGCTCCCAGATCGTTTGTAAAACTTGCATCGTTAGTGACTTCTGTTTCCTCGATACTGAGTTTGTCGACGATAATTTTCTTAACTTTATCAGCTATTTCTGACATAATCTTTGAATTTTAATTAGTAATTACGTTAATAAATTTGCGCCGCAAAGTTACAATACTTTTTGGAATCGGCAATAGTTTTGATAAAAATTTGCACAAAACTCGAACAAATGTGCATCAAGGTTGCTGTTTTTTCAGTAAGAAACAGTCGTAATGCATGATGACGGATTGGAGGAATATGTGGGCTATTGAATCGGCGCCGGCGGGTGTGAAGTGGATGTAGTCTTTTGATGCGAGCGGCGGTTGTTTTTTTGCCCATTCGATCATGGAGTTTTGGCCGCCCATTGCGGTGTACATGTCCCAAAACGCCGCGCCTGCCTGTGTGACGGTGTGCCTTAGTTTTTCAATTAGGAGAGATAGATGCGGATAAGTCTGCAACCTGCCTTTGATGCGGGTGGACATGTCCGACGGCCCGATGAATAGAACAGGGACGCCGGGACATAGACGCTCGAAATATTCTATCTGACGGGCAATACGACCGCAATAAGCGTCAATTCCGGCCTCGTTACGGATGGCAGGCACAACATTACCGCCGAATTGAAGAATCAGAAGGCCGACATTGAGCCCCAGAAGAGCGGGTTGAAGAGATAGAGAATCAATGCCGGTGAAAAAAGTGCCGGAAGAACCACGTAAAGGTATGTTGTCGACGTTCAAACCGGAGATTCCGTCCAACGAAACGGCAGTCAGTTCGGCATGTCCGTAAAGTTGCAGAGCTACTTTAGAAGAAGGCGCAGATAGACGCCAGGTGAAAATTTCCATCTCCGTGCCGGAATTGTTTATCGTTTTAACTTCCGGTCTTTGATTCGGAAACTCCTTGAAAGAAGCTTTGAATCCGGCAGACCTTTTACCGATAAAAAGACGTATACGATTGAAAATTTTTACGCTGTCGCCAATTCTGTCGCCTTTTCCGGCAGTTATCGTGACGGTACCGGTACCATCCAGACGGACAAACTGTCCGAGCACGCCATAACGCTTGTTTGGCGCTTTCCGAGCGTGATTTCCGGAAATTACGTACCGTTCGAGGCCGCCCCAGTGGCTCTGCCGGACAGTACCAGACGGGATCTGTTGAATAAGAGGCAGAAGGCCGGGGCCTGTGCCGCCGAAACGCTCCTGCAGACGCCGCCTTAGATAGCCTGTTATTCTGTCGCCCTCAATCTGAGAGTCGCCGTAATGAAGGATGTGTATTGCGTCAGGCACTGCACGGTCGATTTGAGGCTCTGGACGGGGAGCGTGTGCGTTTGGAATGCTGTCGGACGCTTCTATATTATTATTGTGTGCGTTTTCAAGGCTGCTTAGCGTCTGGAAGAACGCATCGAGAAGGTCGGGGCGATCAGGCGGAAGGTGTATACGTGCGAAGTGATTGTCTAAAAATTCAAGACAGGGTTTTAGAAAATCGTTTTGCGCGTTATTATTGTTAGTTTGTGAAACAGGACGTATGC
>JAIRMF010000007.1 GCA_031258895.1 Dysgonamonadaceae bacterium
CAGGGAAGCGCGAATAGTCGACAGGGAAGCGTGAATAGTCGACAACGAAGCGCGAATAGTCGACAACGAAGCGCGAATAGTCGACAACGGAGCGCGAATAGTCGACAACGGAGCGCGAATAGTCGACAACGGAGCGCGGTAAGAAGACTTACTGCGTCTCTTTTTGCCCCCTGTTTAAAAGCATCGCCTCCAGCTTCATCATCTCATCCCTGTACTGTGCGGCCTGGATGAAATCAAGACTGCGGGCCGACTGCAACATCAAACGCTTCATGTTCGAAACGGCATTCCTCAGCTCCTCCTCTGTGTCGTACCTTATCCCGGACAGCACATCAGAGGCCGAAAGGGCGGACTTTGCGGACAGACCGGATTCCAAAGAACGATCCTTCAATAAAAGTGAGGACGGAGCGTGTTTCGCTATCTGTCTCGGGGTTATGTTGTGTTCTGCATTGTACCTGACCTGCCTCTCGCGACGCTGCCCGGTACGGTCAATCGTCATCCTCATGCTTTCCGTTATCGTGTCGGCGTAAAAAATAACCCGCCCGTTGACGTTCCTTGCCGCCCGTCCGGCAGTCTGAGTCAAAGAACGGTCGGAACGCAAAAAGCCCTCCTTGTCCGCATCAAGAATGGCGACAAGAGATACTTCCGGAAAGTCCAATCCCTCGCGAAGCAAATTAACCCCGATCAAAACATCAAAAACACCCTGACGTAACTTGTCCATAATCTCTATCCTGTCCAAAGTCTCAACGTCGGAATGGATGTACGAAGACTTCACCCCTAAACCGCTCAGATACGAATGCAACTCCTCCGCCATACGCTTGGTCAAAGTCGTGACCAAAGTGCGCTCCCCACGCTCACACCTTACCGCAATCTCTTCCATCAGGTCGTCAATCTGGTTCAAACTCGGACGTACTTCTATCTCGGGGTCCAAAAGACCGGTCGGACGTATGACCTGCTCGGTGAAAACGCCCCTGCACACGTCAAGTTCGTAGTCGGCAGGCGTCGCACTGACAAAAATCTTTACGGATGTGGCCGCGTCAAACTCCTCAAACCTCATCGGACGGTTGTCAATCGCCGCCGGCAAACGAAATCCGTACTCCACCAAATTCAACTTCCTCGACCGATCGCCACCATACATAGCCCGTATCTGCGGAATCGTCACATGACTCTCGTCAATCACAGTTATAAAATCGTCCGGAAAATAATCAATCAAAGTATAAGGGCGAGTGCCCGGCAGTCTTCCGTCAAAATAACGCGAATAATTCTCAATACCCGAACAGTACCCCAACTCACGTATCATTTCAAGGTCGTACAATACCCGTTCGCGAAGACGACAAGCCTCCTCGTGACGACCGATATCGGTGAAAAAACCGACCCGCTCCTCCATATCGTCCCTTATCCGGCCAACCGCCGAAACAATACGTTCGGGCGTAGTAACAAAAATGTTCGCAGGGTAAATATTGTACGAATCAAATACGCCGACAGTGTTGCCGGCGACAGGATCAAACGTTGAAACCTCCTCAATCTGATCGCCCCAGAAAACAACCCTTACCGCAACATCATCATAGGCCAGATAAACATCAACAGTGTCGCCCATGACGCGAAACCGCCCACGCTCAAATTCAACCTGGTTGCGCGAATACAAAACATCCACAAGACGACGAAGAAAAAAATCCCTGCCCATCGTAACACCACGCTCAAGGGTGATGACATTCTTCCGAAAATCGTCCGGATTGCCTATCCCGTAAAGGCACGAAACAGACGACACGATAATAACGTCCCGACGGCCGGACAACAGAGCGGAAGTCGCCCTCAACCGTAACTTGTCGATCTCCTTGTTGATGGAAAGATCTTTTTCTATGTAAGTGTTGGTGGAAGGAATATACGCCTCCGGCTGGTAATAATCGTAATACGAAACAAAGTACTCCACCGCATTGTTAGGGAAAAACCCCTTAAACTCAGAGTAAAGCTGCGCGGCAAGAGTCTTGTTGTGACTCAAAACAAGAGCCGGCCTGCGCAACTCATTTATCACATTGGCAATCGTGAACGTCTTGCCCGACCCGGTAACTCCCAGCAAGGTCTGATAAGGCAAGCCCTGGCGAACGCCATCCGCCAACTCCGCAATCGCCTCCGGCTGATCGCCGGTCGGCCTGTAATCCGATACAAGTTCAAATTCCATACGAAAGATATGTTGTGATGATGGCAGCAAAGGTATGTATTTTTGTCGTCCCATTAAAAGTATTCATTACCTTTGTAAAAATTCACAATAAAAATCACACAACATGAATACCAAATCAAATCCGTCCGCAAACTCAAGAAGAAAATTTATCAAGTCGGGAATGACAATCGCAGCATCAATACCGGTAATGCAATTCATGCCGCTAAAAGCCGCCATAACAAACCGACGCCAAGAGGAAAATACCGATAAACTCTATGAACTGTTCAAAAACCCTCCCGCAACCGCAAAACCGTTCGTCAGATGGTGGTGGAACGGAGACAAACTGTCGGCAAAAGAAATACTCCGAGAACTCGACGTCCTCAAAAATGCGGGAATAGGCGGCGTCGAAATAAACCCAATAGCATTCCCGGGCGGCGACGACCTGGGTATACCAACCCTCCAGTGGCTGTCACAGGAATGGATAGAGATGGTAAAGGTCGCCCTCAAAGGCGCCGAGGAAAGAGGCCTCATCTGCGATATCATCGTCGGGTCGGGATGGCCCTTCGGAACGGAAATACTCGAAGGAGACGACCGCTCACAACTGCTCACCCTGTCAAGCAGGAAAGTGTCCGGCAAAAATAAAATCACACTCAATACGGAAGACGTCCTGAACGAGGCAAAACCACGCGTCCACGCACACAAAGACGCCGACAACAAACTGTATGCCGTCGCACTCGCACCGGTAAAGATGGACAAATTCCAATCGCCCCTCTGGCTGCCGTTCGACCCTGAAAGCAAATCGCTCGAAATCGACGTGCCCGATGGAGAATACATACTATATACGCTCGTCAAATGTACCGGATTTCAAGCCGTCATCAACGGCGCGCCGGGAGCCGGAGGCCCCGTCCTTAATCATTACAGCAAAGAGGCTACCGAGAAATTCCTCAACAGAATGTCAAACACCCTCTTCCCGCAAATAAAAGACGTAAAAAGCTTCCGTGCCCTGTTCTGCGACAGCATGGAACTGGAAGGAGCAAACTGGTGCAACGACTACCTCGAAGAATTTCGCCGCAGAAGAGGATACGATATAAAACCGTACCTCCCGTTCATCCTCTTCAAAGTCGGCGGGATGGGATCAAAAATAGACGGCGGAGAAACCACACAACTTGCCGGAGAGGCACAGGAAACCGTCAACCGTGCACGATACGATTTCTACACAACATGCATGGAAATCATCACAAACAGATTCTTAGTCACCTATACGCAATGGTGTAACCGCCATGGGTTCAAGTCACGTATGCAAGCCTACGGAAATGAATTCCACCCCTTGGAAGCGTCCCTCGATATAGACATCCCGGAATGTGAAACATGGATGTGGAAGAAAATAGATAAAGAAACCAACACAATATATAACGATTTCGTCAACCAAAACTCGGCAACAAACGTCAATAAATTTGTTGCGTCGGCCGCCCGCCTGTCCGGTAAAAAAGTAGTTAGCTGCGAGGAAATCACAAATACGGATAATGTATTCCACACTTCACTCGAACAAGTGAAAATTTGCGGCGACCAAAGCAACCTCTCCGGCGTAAACCACTCCATACTGCACGGATTCAACTATTCCCCACTCGAGGCGCCGTTCCCCGGCTGGGTACGATACGGAACATTCTTCAATGAACGCAACCCGTGGTGGAAATACTTCAACCGGTGGACGGCATACAAAGCCCGCCTGTCCTCGCTCCTGCAGGAAACGGAAGCCGTCGCCGACATCGCCGTAATGCATCCCCTCGCAGATATG
>JAIRMF010000086.1 GCA_031258895.1 Dysgonamonadaceae bacterium
TTTACCAAATGCGTCGAGACCTGGAACGGATCGAAATGGATACAGACCTGCCCGCCGGAAGGGCCTGCCGAGTCTCCCGAACCTCTTTCTGCGGTTCAATGCGTCATAACTCCCAAGGAAAACAGCAACCCTACTTATATCGCCATATTTGACCCTGACGCCAAGTATTATGAGTTCTTTCTCAAAGGAGTTTCGCAGGGTGTTCAGAGTAACAACAGCATAACATTTAAACCAGAGCAAGACGCTTCCGACGTCACCGTCAAGTACTACTATTCTCCGGAATTCCTGAAGCCGAAGATGATTGACGTTGAGGGTTCCGATTCGTGGTACTATGGTGAGCCTCCAAATGCAACAGCCAATGTTACTATCGACGATTTTAAGATGAGTCGGACGGAAATAACACAGGCACAGTTTGAGTACGTGATGGGCAAAAATCCCTCTGATTTCCAGTGCGGGGGAAACACCCATGCTAACACCTATGCTAATCAAGGTAATGCAACTTCAACTTTGCCTGTTGAATATGTTAACTGGTATCAGGCTATTACTTACTGTAACAAATTGAGCATTATTGAAGGCAAGCAACCGTGTTATACCGTCAGTACCGTAACAGATTGGGAAAATTTACCTTATGATGACATTCCCTTAGAAGACCGCGATACCGAATGGGATAAAGCCATGTGCGATTTCAGTCAGAATGGCTATCGTCTTCCAACCGAGTCCGAATGGGAATATGCTGCTCGCGGCGGAAAGAAGATGGTACAAAATCAGAGATATTCCGGCAGTGACATTCTTTGCGATGTTGCCTGGTATACCGAAAATAACAACACAAAGACTACTTGCAACGGCACAGCCAGCGGTATTCAAGGCACCAAGCCCGTAGCTAAGAAAATCGAAAATGAGCTTGAGCTTTGTGATATGAGTGGTAATGTTTTAGAATGGTGTTGGAACTGGTATAGTGCTAGTGGTACAGAATATCCCGCAGCTACACCGACCGGTAAAGTGGAGTCTATCGGCAGCACTAAAAAACGCGTCATACGCGGCGGCTACTGGATCAGCACGGCGTCCTACTGCCCAGTCTCGTATCGCGACACGGAGGGCAACAGTCCGTACGAACGTACCTACTATCGCGGCTTCCGCGTTGCCGCAAGTATAATAAAAGAATAATTGTCCGGCTGGAAATAAAACAGGGCTACCACGAAAAAATAACGGCCCAGAAGGCTATCTCTTGCCGTCGCACAGCTCTTTCCTCAGCCTCGCCGGCGGAATACCGAGCTGTTCGCGGTACTTCGCAATCGTCCGACGCGCAGGACAGTACCCCTCCTCCTTGAGCTTCAACAAAAGAATGTCGTCCGTAAACGGCGCCGTCTTGTCCTCCTCCTCCACTATGCGGCGAAGACAAGACTTGATCTCACGTGTCGACGTATCCTCGTTCTCACTGTTTTTCGCATGTTTCGAAAAGAAAAATTTGAGAGGATAAACGCCGAAATTGGTCTGAACATACTTGCTATTGCCGACGCGAGATATGGTCGCAACATTATACCCGCAAATGTCCGCCACATCCTTCAAAATCATCGGACGCAAATCAGACTCCTCGCCCGAAAAGAAAAAATCGCGCTGAAGACCGATAATAGCCTCCATCGTGGTACGTAACGTCATCCTGCGCTGCTCTATCGCGTCAATAAACCAGCGAGCGGAATCTATCTTGCTGTTGATAAAAGAAAGAACCTCCTTCCGCTCCGACTCCGGCAAATTGCGGGCGTGAGAATACCTCTCAAGAAGTCGACTGTAATTGTTGTTGATGCGAAGATCAGGAATGTTTTCGTTCATGCTCAAAATGAGTTCGCCGTTGACGTCCTCAACAAAAAAATCCGGCGTCACATGAGACATCTTCGTCTCCATGCTGTTCCCAAACGTGTTCCCAGGCTTCGGATTCAAAGAAGTTATCTCGCCAATCGCACCCTTCAACCGATCCTCGTCAATCCCAAGAATGCGGAGTATCTTCCCGTACTGCCTCTTCGTGAACTCGTCAAAACAACCCTCCAATACCTCTATCGCCGTCTGTCTGTCCTCTGTTGCCTGCCTGCGGCGAATCTGCAACAAAAGACAGTCCCGAAGATCAACCGCGCCGATACCCGCCGGATCAAGCTCCTGTACCGCCTTGAGCGTCTCCCGAATCTCGCCCTCCGAAACTTCCATGCCGTACTGAAAAGCAAGATCGTCGGAAATAGACGATATGGATTGTCGAATGTAACCGTCGTTATCTATGCACCCGATAAGATAGTCGCCAACCTGAAACTGCCGGTCGGTCAGCTTCTTCAAATGAAACTGAGAGAAAAGATGCTCACGGAACGACCTGTCTTCGGAATACGGCGTCTCCTCCTTCCATTCCCTGCTCGAAGTGTAGGCCTGCTGCAACTTGACGTCGGGAATCTCCTCCTCCGAACGGTAATCGCCAAGCTCAATCTCGGTGCGCTCCTGCTCGCTGTCTTCAATACTCGCCGCATTCGGCTCATCCTCGGACTGCCTTTCCTGCGTCTCCTCCAAAGCGGGATTTTCTTCAAGCTCGCGATTGACGCGCTCCTCCATCTCTATGCCGGTCAATTCAAGCAATTTTATCTGCTGGATCTGAAGCGGCGAAAGTTTCTGTTGCTGTTTTTGCGATAGCTGCTGGTGGAAACTGCTCATACCGTGAACTGAGATCGTTAATTGTCCGGACCGGAACTTGAAGCCGTTACCCTGATTTTCAGATTGTCCCTGTCTGTCTTCAGTTTTACGCCCGAAAGGGCAAGGCTGGGAGAGGTTGCGTAGTCAGTGGGGACGCTTTCGCTGTTGTATGTCCACGATGTCTGAACCGGAACCAGCAGGAGTTTTAGCGTGTCTTCTCCGGTCTTCCTGTTGTCAATGAAGTTCTTCACCGCACCGGCAATGTTTGAGAAGTCGTAGGAGTATTTCGAGGAATTGAAGGTGGCGGTAAAGGTGGTTATATCGTCGGCGACCTTCTGTTTCTCAAAGAAATCGAGAAGCGAATCCTGATGAATAAGCAGCAGTTTCGACATCTCGGTAGACGTGTGAACCGTACCCGGCAGGGGCAAAGAATATTCCCTCTCGCTTGGGACGTACGGATTGAGAGACAGAGAAACGGCGCTGAAATGTTTATTCGCGACTCCCCGAACTATTTCCTCCGCAGGGATACTGATTTCGGTGTAGACTCCTGCGGGCGATTTGATGTAGGCTATCGAATCGTTGTTGTCGGTGAGGAATTCGTCGTTGGAATTCTTGAACGAATTGACCTGAACAACCTCTTTCGTGACGGCAAGCGTAGCCCATCGACTGCTGTCGTTTGTCGTATAGTAGATATGTATTTCGGTGTTTATGTTGTTGAGCATGGAACCGACGCCGTATGAACTTGCCATGTAGAGGCCGGGGAAAACTTTGCGGAACTCTTCCAGATCGTTAAAGATAGCGGAATCGGTTTTGTTCTTTGCTTTGTCGAAAAGTTTTTGTCCCGTCGCATCGGGCAGTTTGATATAGAGGTTGTATTCGTAGCCGGTTGCAGCGAGCAGGCTGTCTGATATTTCCATATTACGGGCTGTGTACGGGTACCGTGCGAGGGGATTTGAGACGTCGGCGAATTCTTCCGGATTGACATTGGTGTAATAGCGTTTTTCGAGCGTTTTGTTGAGAGGAAAGACCGTCAGTTCCATAGGTGCAAGCGAATCCCCGACGTATTTGTAGGTCATGGAGAGGAATATGGAATCTATATTGCCGCTTTCCACACCGTCCACATCTACAAATCCGACCGAGGGATAAAATTCACATGCGTATCCTGCTTTGACGACGCCGAAATCGGGGTCATAATAATTTCCGAGTGAACCTTTGGTGGCTCTTGCGTATACGGAGTCCACACGTATGGTTTTGGCCGTGACGCCGATTGTAGCGTCGTATATACTGACCCTGTCGGTATCGGGCTGCACGCTTGTCCCTATGTTTGATATGTCTTCACAGGCGTAGAGGATGAGTCCGGCGATTAACAGGTTTATGAACGTTTTAGTTTTCATCATTTGATTTTATTGAAGCAAAGTATTGTAGAATGCGTCGAATGTGTCGATATCGTCTTGACCGGGTTGATATGGCAGGAACAGCAGTTTTTCTTTCTGCGAGGCATATTCCACAAGTTCCGGATTCACCTCGTTACTGCCTGCGATTACACCGTCGGAAAAGTCGATAGCGAGTTTATTGACTGCGACGTGATCGGGTTTTTCTTTGACCGAGTTTAGGTCATTGAATGTTACGCCGTCGATTTTTGCTTTGTTTACGAATTCTTCGCTGTACGGTCTGCGGAAGTCGTCGTTGTAGAGGGAGTATATAACCTTTGAATTTTTGTAGCACGGGTCGCCTTTGAAATGTTTTTTGACGTATAGCGGTGCGAGCGCTGTGATGGAGCCGTGGCAATGTACGATGTCGGGCACCCAGCGGAGTTTTTTGATAGTTTCGAGGACTCCCCGGACGTAGAATATGCTGCGTTCTTCATTGTCTGCGAATCCGTCGCCTTTGGCGTCGACCATGACGTATTTACGTTTGAAGAATTCTTCGTTGTCGATGAAGTATATTTGTATATGGTTGGAGTGTACCGACGCCACTTTGATGATGAGGTGATGGTCTGCGCCGTTTATGATGATATTCAGTCCGGACAGGCGGATAACTTCATGTAGTTGGTTACGTCGTTCGCTCACGCATCCGAATCTCGGCATGAATGTACGTATTTCTTTCCCGCTGTTTAGGATACCCATTTGCAGGTTACGGGCTGTTATCGACATTTCGGTACTTGGGAGATAGGGATAGATCTCGGTTGCGATTAGGAGGACTTTTTTGTACGGCATTTTATTTATAGATTAGTTTAAAACGGGTACAAAGGTAATAAAAAAAACCCGGACGGTCAAGAGGGCACAATATAAATACTTATATTCGGGCGTAATGTTTCACAAATTTCGATTAGTTTTGTAGGTTTTTTAGCGTATGGGCATGGTATTGATTTTCTATCCTTTTGGAGATTCGGGGCGGTTGTCGTATGCGGCGGGACACATCTTCGGCAGCCTGTCGGGAGTCGAGTTTGAGGTTACCGGCGACAGGGCGCGTTTTGTGTCCCATGTCGGGGTTGCGATTGATTATTCTCCTGAGGGGATTGGGCACGGGTTTCGCGTTGTTCCGTCCGGTTTGTTGGAGGGGCGGGGATATTCGGTGGTTAATGATTTGCGGGAAGGCGGATGGGAGGGAATGTATTGCATTTTTTTCAGTGGTGTTGGGGACATACCGTTTGACATTTTCTCGGCTGTTTTCTATTTTCTGACCTCGTATGAGGAGTATTTTTCGGATGATCTTGACGGTCACGGGCGTTATGATATGTTTGTTTCGCTGGCGTTTCGCAGGGGTTTTCTTGATATTCCGCTGGTTGATCGTTGGGCTGTGACGTTTCGTGAGGAATTGAGCCGGAGGTTTCCTTTGTTTGAGTTCAGGCCGCGGGAATACAGGTTTGTGGTCACGTTTGACGTTGATTTTCCTTACCGGTATCGTCACAGGGGTTTTATGAGGAATGTGAGGAGTTTTGCGGGGAATTTTTTGCGGGGTGATTATGGGGGTATTCGGGATCATTTCGGGGTTCTTTTGGGCTTGTCGGAGGATCCTTATTTGGAAGTTTTGCGCCGCATTGAGACGGATGTTAGGCGGGCCGGGTTGCGGTATTTGCTTTTTATTTTGTTGGGTGGCGGTGATGACGTCGGACATTCCGGCGGCTGTTTGGGCGGTGATTTTTTGAAGTTTGTTTCTTTGTTGGAGCGGGATTGTGTCGGTCTTCACCCGTCGTACGGGTCTTACGGTGATTTGTCATGTCTTGTCGGGGAGAAATCCGGGCTTGAGGCTATTTTGGATTGCGGGAGTATAGTTCGTTGTCGTCGTCATTTTTTGCGTTACACTTGTCCGGGGTCGTTTCGGGAGGCTTTTTCGGCGGGATTTACGGATGATTACACGCTTGCTTTTGCGGGTTCCCCCGGGTATCGTTCGGGGACTTCCGTTCCTTACCGTTTTTACGATGTTGAGCGCGATATTTTGACCGGCCTAACGATTCACCCTACCGTCATGATGGATACCACGCTTATTTGTCATTTGGGTCTCGGTCCCGATGCCGCATTTGATGTTATCAGCGGGCTTGCCGGCGCGAGCAGGGCTGTCGGCGGTGATTTCACATGTCTTTGGCACAATTCCAACCTTGCCGGTCGCGGCAACAGGTGGTATGAGGTATTTGCGCGCAGTTTACGTGAGTTACAATAAATTTTTATTACAATAAACAATACGTATTTTATGATGGGAAATGATATGGGTACGGGGATTGGCGGTATTATTCGTACCGTTGTGAATCCGGGCAGGGAGACGTGGGAGGCTTTGACGTCCCGTCCTGTTTTTGACGTTTCGGAGTTGTTCGGCACGGCGCGTCGGGTATTGGACGACGTCAGGCGTGAGGGCGATACGGCGGTCAGGCGGTACGGTTTGGAGTTTGATTCTGTTGATTTGCCTTCCGTCGAGGTTTCCGAGGCGGAGAAGGAGGAGGCTTTTTCGGCTGTTCCGGAGGTTTTGCGGTCGGCTATCGGGACTGCGCTGCGCAACATTGAGAAGTTTCATTCCGCGCAGCGGATTTTGCCGCCCGAGGTTGAGACTTTTCCCGGCGTAAGGTGCTGGCAGCGTCGGACGCCTGTTGAGAAGGTCGGTTTGTACGTACCGGGCGGGACGGCGCCGTTGCTGTCTACTGTCTTGATGCTGGCTGTTCCGGCTCGTGTGGCGGGTTGTCGGGAGGTTGTGTTATGTTCTCCGCCCGGTCCTGACGGCAGGTTGCATCCGGCGGTAACGTTTGCGGCGACCTTGTCGGGCGTTGAGAGGATATTTAAGGTTGGGGGCATTCAGGCGATTGGTGCGATGGCGTACGGGACTGAAACTATTCCGCGTGTTTACAAGATTTTCGGGCCCGGGAACAGGTATGTTACGGCGGCCAAGCAGTTGGTGGGGATTGATTCCGTTGCCATCGACATGCCTGCCGGGCCGTCTGAGGTTGAGATTATTGCGGATGATGCTGCGGATCCTGTTTTTGTTGCTGCGGACATACTTTCGCAGGCCGAGCACGGTATTGACAGCCAGGCGATACTTGTTTCGACTTCGAGAAACGTTATAGATTTGACTTTGCGGGAGGTTGCGCGTCAGTTACCGTTACTGGAGCGTCGTTTGACGGCTCGGGGCGCTTTGTCGAACAGTCTGGCGGTTGTTTTTGATAATTACGATGATGTTGTCTCGTTCACCGATTTCTATGCGCCGGAACATCTTATCATTCAGACCCGCAATTACGGTGAATTATCGGACAGGGTGAGCAATGCCGGCTCTGTTTTTCTGGGGCCGTATACTCCGGAGAGCGCGGGCGACTATGCTTCCGGTACGAACCATACTTTGCCTACTAACGGTCACGCCCGTGCGTATAGTGGTTTGAGTCTTGAGAGTTTTACTAAACGGATTACTTTTCAGGAGATCACTCGGGAGGGCATTAACGGTTTGGGGCCGACGATACTTGCGATGGCGGAAGGGGAGCGGCTTTCGGCTCACGGCAGGGCTGTAAGCGTGAGGATGGGACGATAAACGGAATCTTCCGGCTATTAATCTTTTTTTTAAAAATTTCCTTTGGTTTCGGCTTTGTCGGCGGAGATTATATTGAAGCTGACGAGTTTGTGACCTTTGTATCTGCCTTTGCCGTTTATGCGGATGAGGGCGGTGCCGGGTTTGTCGTTGTTGTGGTAGGAGAGTGAGAAGTCTTCGGTGAACGTAAGTTGCTCATTGTTGTGGGAGACGACGGGCGTCGGGACGACCGGTCTGCCGTCATATATTTTGTCGGGGATATCGGCGACTGTTGCGGCGGCAATATTTTCTTTCTTTTCGTGTTTGATGTGGAGATTGAAGTAATCTATTTCGGCGTTGAGTTCTTTTATGAAGTCTGTTGTGTCGTCTTTTCCGTTCAGGAGCGCGTAGGCTTCTAATATTGCGACCATTTTTCTGTACAGTTTATCGGATTTTTTCCTGACGGCGGCGATTTTTTCGGTAGGAAACTCTGCGCGCTCCTCGTTACGCATGTCGAACAGGCTGTCGAACTGATTTTGCGCATCGGAAAGTTCGTTTATCCATTCGTTGAGATGCAGGGTGTGTATTTGTTCTGCGAAATTTTCTTTCAGGTCTTTTACGAGGATTTGTATGGCGGAAGATTTTTCGGTGTAGGGTTTGGTTTCTATGTAGCTATTGAATGATTTGAGTCTGATTTTGATTGCGCGGGCGCTTTCGGCGACGTCCGGATTGAAGTGACGGAGGTTTGCGGCGACGGTAAGAGATATTCCGACAGTGGCTTTGTTTCTGCGTTTATCGGCCTCGGCGATTTGTTTGGTGTATCGGCTGCTGCGCTGGAGGTCAACGAGTTTGAATTCCATATTCATATTTTTATGGAACTTTTCTATTACCTCTGCGAACAGGTTTTTGATGTTTGGGTACTGTTCTATTAATGATTGGACGAGGCTAAGGAATGTGAAGTGTGATTCATTCCGTAATTCTTCGAGGCGACATTTATTGATTTGCATGGCAGTAATATATTTAGTTAAGTTTTTCCTTTCGGATCACCGTCTAATAAAGCACAAAGGTAATAAAAATTCTTTTGCAAGCAATAAAGCGGTACTGTTTTCGGTAAAAAAATGTTCGGCGAACTGTCAAGTGACACTTGAAGACTTGCAAAAAGTTTTG
>JAIRMF010000015.1 GCA_031258895.1 Dysgonamonadaceae bacterium
GGAAGATTATTTCTGCCTCCAAAATAACTCCCCGCTATCTCTCGTCCTCACAAAAACACAAACAACCTCCGCCCCCAACGCCACAACAACAACTCCCGAAAAAGAAACCCTCGCAAAGCTCCAAAGCGACGCCGAGCACTCAATAGCATACAAAAACCTGCAACGGGCGGCAATTTTTCTCTTAAACCATAAGCTCAATATCATCGGACATAGATTCGAAATCGGACCTCTGACCCACACAATCAGCCTAAATGACATGGAAGGCTACCGACTCCGTTTCGCCGCCAACACCACAGAAATACTCAACAAACACCTCCAAACCGGCGCATACCTCGCGTACGGAACACGCGACAAAGCGTACAAGTTTCGCGTAAATCTTACCGCCGCAATCTCACGGCAAAACAGGATAAACATCTCATTCCTCCAAGACCTCAACATACCGGGCAGAAACATCCTCGACGATGACCGGGACGTCTTATATAAATCCCTCAAAAACTCAGGCGGAGAATACAAGACGTTGCAAAAAGTAATGTTTGCGGAGCTCGAAAAAAACCTCCCCAATGCCCTGACTCTCAAAATCTCGGCCCAGCACACCATCGACACGCCAAAAGGACTCATGACCTATCAAATAACTTCCGCAAACGAACAACAAACAATCCAGTCGTTAACAACTTTCGAAACCGCCATATCATTTCGCATCGCGCCGGAAGAAAAATATATCCTCATCAGAGGACGAAAATACATCTTCAAACACCCGAAATTCGACCTTAGATTCGGCCAAAGATTCGGATTCAAAGGAGTCGCCGGCTCACAGTACCGATACCAGATAACAGACCTCAGCGCCTCCAAAAACTTCAATCTACCCGCAAAAACAGGACAAGTTCACGTAAACATCTCGTCCGGGAAAATATGGAACAAAGTCCCGTTCCCGCTCCTGTTTATCCCTGCCGGCTCCCAGTCGCGATTCGTCTACGAACCGGCAGAATATAACCTCTTGAACTTGTACGAGGCCGTCTCCGACATGTTCCTTGCCTCCAACATCAACCTCACAATAAACTTCTCGCCGCTAAAAATATTCCTCCCCAAAAACGAAATACAAACAAACTTGGGACTCAAAACCCTCTCCGGACAACTGTCAAACAAAAACAAGCCCGCTCACAGCGCCAACCTGTTCGATTTCCAAAACATCATATCCCCGATCGGCGACAAACCGTATCTGGAAGGAAACATCGGATTCGGTAACATCTTCCGGTTACTACGCCTCGATTACGTCTACCGATTCCAAACCCCGCACAAAAACGCAATAATGATTTCCTTAAAACTGCCCCTCTGAAACGTCCAATTTCCCGACAAAAAGTTACCGGCAACAAAAAAATCACTATATTTGCAGCCTGTTTGAATTAATAATTAACGATACACAGTATGTTGAAAGAAATTATGTCCATCGTCGGAAAGCCCGGCCTCTTCAAGAAAATTTCGCAGGCTAAAACCATCATGATCGTCGAATCACTCCTGGACGGTAAACGAATCCCCGTCTATCCCCGCGATAAAATCATCTCCCTGGGCGATATATCCGTATACGCCAAAGACGGCGGCGATAAACTTCTCTATGAAATTTTCGTCGCCATCAGAACAAAAGAAAACGGCAAAGAAGTAACTTGCAATATCGCCGATACAACGCAACTTACTAACTACTTCGCCGAAATATTCCCCCAATTCGACAGAGAAAAAGTCTATCTGTCCGACATGAAAAAAATGCTCACCTGGTACAACCTCCTCATCTCGAAAGGTCTTTCCCAATTCGAACCAAAATCGGACGAAGAAGAAACAAACAACAAAGTAGAACAGAATGAATCACCGGTAAAAACGCCGAAAAAACCCGCTAAGCCCGCAATCCCCAAAGAGGCAAAGAAAAAAGGCGTCGACAAGAGCAGAAGAATCAAACAAGGTTAATGAACAATCAAACAAAAATCATATAATAATTTAAGAAGATGAGAAATTTAAATGGAATCGTAAGTATTGTGTTGTGTGCAACCCTGATTTTCGGCTGTACAACAACCAGGACCGTCAACAGTGACGGAACGGTAACGGAGAAGAAAAAGATCTCTAACACGGCAGGCGGCGGAATCCTCGGTGGTACCGGTGGAGCGGCTCTTGGCGCAGGGCTCGGTGCAATTTTCGGCGGCAAGAAAGGTGCAGCCTGGGGGGCTGGTATCGGTGCTGTCGTCGGTAGCGGCGCAGGTGTGTTGATCGGAAACAAGATGGATAAACAGCGAAAAGAACTCGAGAAAATCCAAAACGCACAGGTAGAAGCGGTAGACGGAGGCAAAATCATCAAGGTTACTTTCGACTCCGGTATCCTCTTTGCTACCGGCTCAAGTTCCCTGAGTCAGGCCTCGAAAACCTCTCTCACCGAATTCTCGGCCTCTCTACAGGCAAATCCGGAAACAGACGTCCTCGTGACCGGACATACCGACAGCTCGGGTGGCGACAGAATCAACATCCCACTGTCTGAAAAACGTGCCGAAGCCGTCAAAACCTTCCTCACCTCACAGGGCCAAATACTGTCCTCCCGTATCGAGACGCAAGGATTCGGTTCATCCCAAAAAGTCGCCGCAGAGGACGCGAAAGGTGTTCAGGCCTTGAATCGCAGGGTAGATATCTACATCGTTCCGAGCAAACAAATGGTGGACGCGGCAAATCAAGGAACTTTGAAATAAGAATCATAAAACACAAAAAATCTTATGGCAGCAAAAGAATATTTTCCCGAAATCGGAAAAATAAGGTTTGAAGGCAGGGACAGCAAGAATATTTTTGCGTTCCGGTATTACGACGCCGAAAAAGTTGTTTACGGCAGGAAGATGAAAGATTGGTTAAGGTTTTCGATGGCTTGGTGGCACACGCTTTGCGCTGACGGCGGCGATCCTTTCGGGCCAGGCACAAAATTTTTCCGGTGGAGCCAGGGCGACAGCGCCATTACCATCGCAAAGCAAAGGATTGACGCCGGTTTTGAACTCATGCAAAAGATAGGCATTGAGTATTACTGTTTCCACGACACGGATCTTGTCTCGGAGGGTTCTTCTATCGAGGAGTACGAATCGAACTTGAAATCCGTTGTCGCTTACGCGAAACAAAGGCAGACTGAGACGGGCATTAAGCTGCTTTGGGGCACGGCCAATGTTTTTGGACACAAGCGCTATACGAATGGCGCCGGTACAAATCCCGATTTTGATGTAGTTGCCCGTGCGGCTGTTCAGATAAAGAATGCTTTGGATGCGACGATTGAGCTTGGCGGTCGGAATTATGTTTTTTGGGGCGGGCGCGAAGGCTATTATTCGCTTCTCAACACAGACATGAAACGGGAAAAGGAACATCTTGCAAGACTTCTCACAGCGGCTCGCGATTATGCGCGTTCGCGTGGTTTCGAAGGCACATTTCTTATCGAGCCTAAACCGATGGAACCGACAAAGCATCAATATGACGTAGATGCGGAAACGGTTATCGGGTTTCTTCGCGCTCATGGTCTTGACAGGGATTTCAAACTCAATATTGAGGTGAACCATGCTACTTTGGCCGGTCATACTTTCGAGCACGAACTTCAGGCGGCAGCTGATGCGGGGATGCTTGGTTCGATAGACGCCAATCGTGGGGATTATCAGAACGGTTGGGATACCGATCAGTTTCCCGTTGACGTTAACGAGTTAACTCAGGCGATGCTTGTGATTCTCAGGAGCGGCGGGTTACAGGGTGGAGGCACCAATTTTGACGCCAAGACTCGCCGGAGCAGCACCGATCTTGAGGATATTTTCATTGCTCACATCACAGGCATGGATACTTTTGCCCGTGCGCTTGAAGTTGCGGCGGCCATTTTGGAGCAATCGCCTTACCAAAAGATGCTTAAAGACCGTTATGCGTCGTTTGACGGCGGTAAGGGTAAGGAGTTTGAGGAAGGTAAGTTATCGCTTGGAGATTTGGTTGACTATGCCAAGGCGAACGGTGAGCCTAAACAGACCAGCGGCAAACAGGAGCTTTACGAGGCGCTTGTTAATCTCTACATCTAACGGCGACGGCATAATCCAGGTTCCTAAAGCACATAAGAAAGGCCACTCACAAACAAAGAGTGGCTTTTTTCATTTACCTGCACACAACATTAAGGACATTAAAGTCTCTTCCTCCGATAACGAAAAGGGATCATTTTACTCACTTGCATTGCACGCAACCCGGAATCCGTGAAAGCTGCGATGGTAGTACGGGGTGACGTTGTTGCGACCCGAGACGCGGCAGTCGGACGTGTTATAATTGCCCCAGCAGCCGCCGCGTATGACGCGATCCGAACCCTCAGTAGGGCCATGAGG
>JAIRMF010000030.1 GCA_031258895.1 Dysgonamonadaceae bacterium
TCGGTTATAAAACGTAGAAGTCTTGGCAGAGCGGCGCTCTACATCATAGCTGGAAAAACCTGGTTGCATCATATTACTGTTTTTAATCCTTTTCATGACGCTAAGATACAAATAATTTATCTGTTATCAAGAAGATAAAACAAAAATTAAACCCATTTGCTATGCAAAGCTCTCGTAGGATGCAACGCAGTGCAGGTGGAATGCAACGAAAATATTCAACTATATGAGGCCAGATGATTGAATAACATTACATTAAGACTTCGGACGAAGCGTCAGAATTCTAACCGATACCTAACCATTTTCCCGCATCCTCCTTGGAAATGCCCTTACGATCGGCATAGTCGGCAAGCTGTTCGCTGTCAATACTGCCTACCATGAAATATTTAGCGTCCGGATGCGCAAAGTAAAAACCGGCAACCGAAGCCGGAGGATTGATCGCTCCATTCAGCGTAAATCCAATGCCAATCTTGCCCAAATCAAGCACCTCGTCCAAAAAAAAATTAAGACTTAAATCCGGACATGACGGATAACCGGACGCTGGACGAATCCCGCGATATCGCCTTTTCCCGCCTTCGGCTGACAACGGCATCTCATCGGGCGAATATCCCCAATAATATCTCCTGACACGTTCGTGAAGATACTCCGCCGCGGCCTCCGCAAGACGATCAAGAAGCGTCTGTCCGAGTAACGAAAGGTAATCATCCCGATCATGCCGAAAGCACGAACCGTCAGCATTTCCGGCCGTAACCGCAAACAGTCCCACGTAGTCGCCGAGAGGCGAAATAAAATCTGCAAGCGACTTATACACATCATCATCACGCCGCTCCTGTTGGCGAAGGAAAGGAACGGTACACACAGCACCGGAATTCAAAGACAGTCGCAACGAATCACCGTCACGACAGGCAGGATAAAACCCGATTACGGCCCTAACTCGTTTGTCGGAAGACCATCCGGATAACATTCGACGTGCGTCGGAAAGCAGTTCAAGAGCCTCCGGGGATTCCGAACGCGCAGGAAATTTCCATGCAGTCAATAAAAAGGACCATTCAATGTACGGTACAAGCTCGGAAACAGAAATATATTCTATTACTCTACTGCCCGTAAACATGGGACGAGGAGGTGTATAGCCCGAAAAATCAATTCGCAATGCGTGTTCCCGTGCATACGAAAGAGATACAAGAGGCCGACTCTCTGCCGGACCCTCACGCAGCAGTCGCTGCTCCTCGCGTACCTGCTCCGAATAAGAATCTTTCGTCGCGCAATTAAGCAGCGCCCCAACAACGGGAACAGCACGGGACGCGTCCGAAATCCGAACAACAGTCCCACCATAAAGCGGAGCTATTTTCAATGCAGTGTGCAAACCGGAAGTAGTAGCACCACCTATGAGCAACGGTATTTTTAAACCGCAATGCTCCATCCGCCGCGCCACTACCGACATCTCATGCAAGCTCGGCGTGATCAGTCCGGACAACCCTATAGCATCAACCTTGTTGTCTATGGCCTCCTCCACGATCCGTTCGGCGGGAACCATGACGCCAATGTCTATCACCTCGTAATTGTTGCACGACAAAACAACAGAAACAATATTTTTTCCAATATCATGCACGTCGCCCTTCACGGTTGCCATCAGTATCCTGCCGGATTTTGCGTTTCCCTTATCACCGGATTCAATGTAAGGCTGAAGGAAAGCAACTGCATGTTTCATGGTGCGTGCGGATTTCACAACCTGAGGCAAAAACATCTTGCCTTCCCCAAATAAATCACCTACAACATTCAACCCTCCCATCAACGGTCCGTCGATTATTTCAAGCGGAGAATAAACCTTCAACGCTTCCGACAAATCTTCCTCCATGTACTCCGAAATACCCTTGATAATCGCATGTCGTAAACGTTCCGCAAGAGAATACCCCCGCCACTGGGATGACCTTACAACCGTAGTAGCATCAACCGCTCCTCCGCCTTCCCCCGATAACCGGGCATAATCCAACAACCTCTCGGCAGAATCCGTCCGTCGATTAAATATCACGTCCTCAAGCAATACAAGAAAATCCTGCGGAATGTCCTCATAACGCAACCGCGACGAAGGATTGACTATCCCCATGTCCATCCCCGCACGAGCGGCATGGTGAAGAAAAACTACATGCATAGCCTCCCTGATACGGTCATTTCCTCTAAACGCAAAAGATAAATTACTGACGCCTCCACTGACTTTCGAACCGCGGAGATTTTCCTTAATCCAACTCACAGTACGGATAAAATCAACAGCGTAATTGCTGTGTTCCTCAATTCCGGTTGCAATCGCCAAGATGTTGGGGTCGAAAATGATGTCGGAAGGCCTAAACCCTGCCTCTTCGGTGAGTAAACGGTACATACGACCGCAAATCTCAATCTTTCTCCCATAAGTATCCGCCTGCCCTCGCTCGTCAAACGCCATCGCAATAACAGCCGCACCGTACGCTCTTATCCTGCGTGCCTTCCCGATAAAATCCGCCTCGCCGTTC
Source organism: Dysgonamonadaceae bacterium (assembly GCA_031258895.1). Lineage (GTDB taxonomy): Bacteria > Bacteroidota > Bacteroidia > Bacteroidales > Azobacteroidaceae > Azobacteroides. The sequence continues at coordinate 2,502 of JAIRMF010000030.1, forward strand.
TTCAAACTGATAGAGTTGACAATAGACTTTCCCTGCACACATTTTAGACCCGCCTCAAGAATATCCCAATCCGAACTGTCAAGCATGACCGGCAAACGTGCAATGTCGGGCTCCGAACCCATGAGATTGAGAAAATTGGTCATCTCGGCAACACCGTCAAGCAGTCCGTCGTCAACATTCAGGTCGAGAATATCCGCGCCGTCTTCTGCCTGATGGCGAGCTGTTTCAAGCGCCTTTTCGTATTGTTTTTCCTTTATCAATCGCAAAAACTTCCGCGAACCGGCCACGTTACATCTCTCCCCAATCAGAGTGAACTGCGGATGGTTGGCGTCGAGGGTAAGCGTTTCAAGGCCGGAGAGCGTCAATGTCGATGTTTCATCCTGATGCAATAAACGCCTATGCCCGGAATTGCCGGAAGTTTGCGCAACTGTTTCCGCTATGGCGGCTATGTGTTCCGGCGTTGTGCCGCAGCAACCCCCGATGATATTGACTAATTTTTCTTCGAGGTATTCACGGATTTGGGAGGCCATTGAGGCGGGTGTTTCGTCGTAACAACCCAAAGAGTTGGGAAGTCCTGCGTTGGGATGTGCACTGAGATAGCATGGAGCGATTTCGGAAAGTTCTTTCAGATACGGTTTGACGTCCTTAGCTCCGAAAGAGCAGTTCAAGCCGACACTTAACAGCTTTACGTGGGCAATTGATGCGACAGCCGCCCCTATCGTTTGTCCGGAAAGTATACGACCGCTTTTGTCCCCTATGGTGAAAGATACCATTACCGGTATTTCCTTGCCTGATGCGGCGAACGCTTCCTGTGCGGCAAAGAGTCCCGCTTTAAGGTTCAGGGTATCAAAACAGGTTTCAAACAACAAAACATTAATACCTCCCTCTATAAGCGCATCAATCTGTTCACGGTATACTTCACGAAGTTCATCGAAACCGACCGCACGGTAAGCGGGATTTGCGACGTCGGGAGATATTGACGCCGCTTTGTTTGTGGGACTGATCGTGCCGGCAACGAAACGGGGTTTATCGGGATTTTTGCGGGTAAATTCATCTGCGGTCTTTCGTGCGAGGCGTGCGGCGGCAAGATTGAGTTCACGCACGTACCGTTCCATTCCGTAATCCGCCTGGGATATTCTGTTTGAGCCGAAAGAACAGGTTGTTATTATGTCCGCGCCGGCTTGAAGATATTTTGTGTGGATTTCCCCGATCACATCGGGACGGGTAATACAAAGGGCGTCGTTATTCCCCTGCAATTGCCCTTTTATGCCGACAAATTCCGTTCCCCGGAAATCGTTTTCCGTCAGTCCGTATTTCTGCACCATTGTACCCATTGCGCCGTCTAAGACGAGGATACGGTTGTGTAAGATTTCGTTGAGTGTGGTCATGCTAAGTTACTTTCTATCGCTTGAACGCCCGGTCCATATCTCTGCGATCGTCTTTTTCTTTAAGGGACTGCCGTTTGTCGTATTCTTTTTTCCCTTTTGCTACCGCTATTACGACCTTTGCCAGCCCCTTTTCGTTGATAAACATTTTGGTCGGGATGACCGTGAAACCGGTTGTTTCCGACATACGTCCGATTTTCCTTAATTCTTTACGGTTCAAGAGCAGTTTACGATCGCGACGGGCGTCATGATTATTGTAGGTTCCGTAGAAGTATTCCGAAATATTCATGTTTTTCACCCACAGTTCACTGTTGATCAGTATGCAATACGTATCCACCAGACTTGCCTTACCGAGACGTATGGATTTTATTTCCGTTCCCGTCAAAACGATTCCTGCGGTAAAGGTTTCGACAAGTTCGTAGTCGAATAAGGCTTTTCTGTTTTTTATCAGTATGTTATTGTGTTGCGACATATAATAATCCTCTGAGAAGGAATGGAAGAATGACGATGACTGTTGATGCGGCGAAGGCAAATTTTTCGTTGTCTTCGGTCACTCCGAGGTAGTGGGTTGTCCCTTTTTTGGCGATGACGAATGAGTACAGGGCGAGGAGTCGGAGGATGGAAAGTGCGGGAAACAGCGCCGCGGGAATTGCGGACAGGTAGACTGCGGCTGAAGCGTAACCGACATATTTTTCGCAGACCCTGGATTGGAGTTCGATGTTGTATCGTTTGGACAGGTAACGTATTGTGTAGGCTGCGATATAGAATCCGAAGAAGAAGATGAATATTTCTCCGAGTACCGTTTTGAGTGCCGCAGGGAACGTGTTTCCCGTCAGGATTGCGCCGAGGAATGAGGCGAGCGCGATGACTCCCGTTGCGACGTGGAAATAATTCCGGTAGAAATTCTCGTTTCCGGATTCTTTCTCCGGTGCGAGTTCTTTCCACATTATGTCGGGAGATGTGATTAATCGGTAGAGTTGGGAGAACAGTTTTGCGAACATTTAATTTTCTTTGTACAGATAGACGGTGAATGAGGCGGACTTATTGATGTAATTGTAGACCGGTTCGCCTTTGTTGTTTTCGGTGAAGTATTTCAGCACGAGCGTTAAGCTGCGGCATTTGTATTCTTTTCCGTTGTCTTCGTACACGTATTCTTTCCAGATGTTTTGGTTGTCGAACATTGCGTTCAGGTCGAATGCGTTCAGGGATTCCGTTGTTTCGAGTGCGCCCTCGACGCCTATTGTTTTCCCTTTCAGACACAGTACATATGCTCCGTTTTCGTCTGTTTCGGACCAGTCGCATTGCAGGGAGTATATCACTTTTTGTGTTTTTGCGATTCTGTTTTTCGTATTGACGAAGAGTCTGCCGTTGTAATTGAATGCGCTTGTGTAGCAAGCATGGAGTTCGGCGCCTCCTATCGGGAACGAGTATTCTGTTGTATCTTCGGGCTGTTCGCTGTACAGGACTGCGGTTTGTTCGACTCTTTCCAGCCTCACGCCGCTCCCTATCCAATAAGGTGCGTTTTCGATCTGTTTTCTTGTGTCTATCGTAAATCTTGCGGATGCACAGTCGCCGACCTCATATTCTTCGAGCGTTGAGACGTCGTCCGGCACGACCGCTCCGTAGGAATACGTACTCAGATATTTGGAGCCTGTTATCTCGCTCTCGCCCACGACTGCGGGGGACAAAACGGAGAAACTGTCAACGGGTTCCCCTTCCTTCAGGCAACCGACCGACATTACCGCCGTACAAACCGCGTACACCGCCACACTAAACAATTTTTTCGTTTTCATAAACTAATATTCTATTAAAAGTGCTGCAAAGATAACTATTTTATCCGACAGTCGAAAGTTAATTATTTAATCCGGCAGTCTAAATAAAATCCATCTCTATATGTTATGTGCAGTCGGAGGTTTTAATTTTTCGGAATATAAAACTCCTATGGCGCTTCATCTCCCGAATACTTCGGCGAAAGAAACTCCTATGGCATTTCGTCTCTCGAACATTTCGGCGAAAGAAACTCCTATGGCGTTTCGTCTCCCGAACACTTCGGTGAAAGAAACTCCTATGGCGTTTCGTCGTTAAGAACTTAAAGTCTTTGACGCCATAGACGTTTCGTTCGCAGGACATTTAGAGAGAAACAACCATAATATACAACAGACGTAAGAGGTGAGTTTTTGTGCGTAAAAAAGATTTGTTTGCATGATTAATGAAAATAATTTCGTACATTTGCAGAATTATCAAACATCCAATCAGAATCGAACAATGAAAAAATTACATCTCACAATCACGCTTGCGGCCCTGTTAATCACAATAAACGTCTCCTCCCAAGAGAAAAAAACACCCGGATGGGCAAAAGAATCTTCCGAACAAAAAATAACCCGGATGGAATGGTGGACCAACGACCGGTTCGGAATGTTCATCCACTGGGGACTCTACGCCCTGCCCGCCCGACAGGAATGGGTCCAGCATAACGAACGAATCCCGAAAACCGACTACCGCAAATATTTCGAACACTTCAACCCCGACCTCTATGACCCCGCCGACTGGGCCAAAAAAGCAAAAAAAGCCGGCATGAAATATGTAGTCGTGACAACCAAACATCACGAAGGATTCTGTATGTTCGATACCAAATACACCGACTACAAAATAACAAATACCCCCTACCGAAAAGACGCCATCAAACCATTAGTCGATGCGTTCCGTGCCGAAGGACTGCGTATCGGATTCTACTACTCGCTCATCGACTGGCACCACCCCGAATTCACCCTCGACCCGATACATCCCGAATGTCCGCGTGCCAAAAACGTCCGCGGTGACCGGTTCGTGATGGATACCATCGCCGCAAATGAACTGAATAAAAAACGGGACATAAAAAAGTATCAACAGTACATGAAAAACCAGTTGACCGAACTGCTCTCAAACTACGGACAAATAGACGAACTGTTCCTCGACTTCTCCTACAGCGACAAAGGGCATAAAGAATGGGACTCCGAAGGACTGCTGAAAATTATCCGTAGCCTCCAGCCGCAAATAATCGTCAACGACCGCCTCGACCTTAACGACACAAACTGGGGATATGACTACGTAACCCCCGAACAAACAATGCCGGACAAATGGGAAACCCGAAAAAACCCCGAAACAGACGAACAGGTGAGAGTCCCCTGGGAAACCTGTCAGACATTCTCCGGATCATGGGGATACAACCGCGACGAAACCTCCTGGAAAACCGACAGACAACTCATAGCAATGCTAATCGAAGTGGTCAGCAAAGGTGGTAACCTGCTCCTCAACGTAGGCCCGACCGCAAGAGGAACATTCGACTCCCGCGCCAACGAACGTCTCGAAGGATTAGGCCGTTGGATGGAAGTGAACAGCCGCTCAATATACAACTGTACCCAAGCGCCCGAAGAATTCCCCCGCCCCGCAAACACCATGCTGACATACAACCCGAAAGCAAAAATACTCTACATACACGTCCTAAACTGGCCTACCTTCAGAACGCTTAAAATGGAAAACTTCAGAGATAAAATCAAATACGCCCAAATATTGAACGACGGCTCCGAGATCTATCTGAGAAGCAAAAACGAAAATGACGTCGAACTCTCGCTTCCCCTCGCTCAACCCGCTACAGAAATCCCGGTCATAGAAGTCTTCCTGAAGTAAAAAATACACATAAACCGTATCCCAAAATCGTTTGTCTAATGAGGAAAATAATAATTATATGCTCCGTCCTTTCCCTCGCCTTCTTCCCGCGTACGGCCTTAACACAGGAAAAACAGGAACAGAATGTGCCGCAATGGGCCAAAGAAACTCCGGAACAAAAAGCGGAACGGATGGCTTGGTGGACCAATGATCGCTTCGGAATGTTTATCCACTGGGGACTCTACTCGATGCCCTCCCGTCACGAATGGGTAATGCACTACGAGCGTATCCCGATCGCCGAATACCGCAAATACTTCGAACATTTCAACCCCGACCTCTACAACCCCTCGGAATGGGCCAAAGAAGCGAAAGCGGCAGGTATGAAATACGTCGTAGTAGGGGCCAAACATCACGAAGGATTCTGTATGTTCGATACCAAATACACCGACTACAAAGTAACAAACACCCCTTACGGCAAAGACTTGATTCGTGAACTTGTCGACGCGTTCCGTGCCGAAGGACTGCGAATCGGATTCTACTACTCACTCATCGACTGGCATCACCCCGATTTCCCATACGACTGGATGCACCCCGAATGCCCTCACCTGGAAGGCGGAACAATGATGGAAATAGATACCGCAGCAACGAAAAAGGCCAACGAAACCCGTGACATAACAAAGTACCAACAGTACATGAAAAATCAACTCGCGGAACTGCTCACAAACTATGGGCAAATAGACGAACTGTTCCTCGATTTTTCATACTACGAAAAAGGACATAAACAATGGGATTCCGAAGGCCTGCTAAAACTCGTCCGTAGTCTTCAACCGCAAATAATCGTTGATGACAGGCTCGACCTCCTTCACACAACCTGGGGATGGGATTTCGTGTCTCCCGAACAGACAATGCCGGAAAAATGGGAAACCCGAAAACATCCCGTGACAGAGAAAGAAATACGAGTGCCGTGGGAAACTTGCCAGACTTTTTCCGGTTCCTGGGGATACCATCGCGACGAAGCCTCCTGGAAAAGCAATCGACAGTTACTCTCAATGTTGATAGAAGTGGTCAGTAAAGGTGGCAACCTGCTCCTCAACGTAGGCCCAACTTCGCGCGGGCTGATTGACTATCGCGCAAAAGCAAGTCTGTCCGGCATCGCTCGGTGGATGGAAGTGAACAGCCGCTCAATATATAACTGTACCGAGGCGCCCGAAGAATTCTCCCGCCCTGCAAACACACTGCTAACCTACAATCCCAAAGCAAAAATACTTTATGTCCACGTCCTAACCTGGCCTACATTCAAGTCCCTGACGTTAGAAGGATACAAAGATAAAATCAAATACGCACAAATACTTAATGACGGCTCCGAGATCCGGTTTCGGGATAAGAATGAAAATGTAGAACTTTTACTTCCCCTGATTCAGCCTGATACGGAAATTCCGGTCATAGAGATATTTCTGAAATAACCGTGTTATTTCCATAATGTCTTTGAAAACTAAAAGTAAGCTTATGAAACAACTGTTCGGCGGGGTTTTTGCAAAAAGAATTGTTACTGTACTGTTTGCCGTGCTTTTTGTCGCAAATGCATATACACAGATACCCGGCGAAACCTGTGATTTAACATCTGCGGAAGTAAAAAAAATCAGAGAAGAATTGAATCTTGTTGCAAGCAAGGTTAAAATAAAAGGGCAGACGCTACTGATAGATTCCACATTACTGAGGTTGGAAATGGAAAAGGAAGAAGCAATGTTGCCCGCTGACGAACTATACGACGGAGAATGGAACAATGAATTTGTGCGTGCATATTCCAAAAGCCAGATTCCCGATACATTCCGAATAGACGTAACTTCTTTCGTAAACCCTTTCAACGGCAGGGTTACCTCACGTTTCGGCGTTCGCAAACGTCGGTTTCATTACGGTACAGATATAAAGTTGCAGGTTGGCGATACCGTATTAGCTGCTTTCGACGGCAAGGTAAGAATTAAAAAAAATCAGGGCAGACGGAAAGGTTATGGTAAATATATCGTACTTCGCCATTCTAACGGCCTGGAAACAGTTTATGGACATTTGTCCGGCTTTCTCGTTGACCTCGACGAAAATGTAAAAGCAGGCCAACCGATTGGTCTTGGTGGTAACACAGGACGCTCTTTCGGTTCTCATCTGCATTTCGAATGCCGTTTCCTCGGAATGCCTATTAATCCCGAAGAAATTGTCGATTTTGAAAACGAGTGTACCTTCGACGAATCCTATCTTTTTGTAAAATCCCAATCCCAAAAATATAATTATGCTACCTCACTACAGACAAAGCGTAGAAAACAACTCCAGGCAACAAGACAAAAAACATCAACAACTGCCGGAAAATCGAGTTCCACCGTTGCAACAGCAAAATATTCAGAGATTGCGTCCGATGGGAAATTACACTACCATCGCGTCAGGGGAGGTGATACGCTTGGAGCAATCGCTGTTAAGTACGGTACAACGGTTTCCAAATTGTGTAAACTCAATGGAATAACCTCGACCACCAAATTAAAAATAGGCAAGGTTTTGCGTTGTTCGTAAATTCTTCATACTTTTGCACGGTCAAAGACGAAACGATGGATACTAAAGAGCAATTCGAAGCTGTGATTCATTCCTGCCGTAGCCTTTTTGATGACAAACTAAAAGATTACGGTGCTTCGTGGCGCGTAATGCGTCCTGAGTCCATTACCGACCAACTGTTCATAAAAGTTAAACGTATCCGTACCCTCGAAAACAAAAATGCCGTACTGATTGGCGAGGGCATATGCGAAGAGTTTGTAGCGATAGTCAATTATGGGATTATAGGTTTAATACAATTACAATTAGGATTTTCGGACTGTGTGGATATTGATAACAGGCGGGCGCTTGAACTCTACGATTTCCATGTGAACCGAACGAAAGAACTAATGTATGCAAAAAACCATGACTATGATGAAGCATGGCGCTGTATGCGGATAACTTCACTCACAGACCTGATTTTTCAGAAAATTTGCCGTACAAAGCAAATTGAGACAAACAAAGGCTTGACACTCGTTTCCGAAGGTATCGATGCCAACTATTCGGATATGATTAATTACTCTTTATTTTCTCTTATAAAATATGAATTTGAAGAAAAAAACCGTATTGATTGAAATATGTAGATTGTTACTCGGAGCGGCTCTTGTTCTGTCCGGTTTTTTCAAAGCAATTGATCCTTGGGGTAGCGCCTACAAGATTGATGAGTATCTCGGTGCATTCGGATTGCGTCATCTTACCGCTCTCGATTTAGGTTTTTCATTCATACAGATTGCCGTTGAATTTACCGTAGGAGCATGTCTGTTGCTTGGTATTTATAGAAAACGCACTACGCTGCTGGCACTTGTCATTATGCTATTTATGACCCCGCTAACGCTGTATCTTGCCTTCAAAAACCCGATTTCGGATTGTGGCTGTTTCGGCGATGCTTTGATCATAAGCAACTGGCTTACCTTTCTCAAAAATGTGATTCTGCTTGCAACTGCCGTTTATCTGTTCCAACATAAAAAATCACTTGCCCAACTATTTTCCAGACAGAAATACTTTGTAACTTTCTTATGGACCCTTTTCTTCATCGTAGGTTTTTCTGCTTATTCTTGCACGAATCTACCCATTGTTGACTTTCGACCTTATAAAATTGGAACCAATATCAAAGAAAAAATGAAAATTCCCGATGATGCAGAACAATCAAAATACGAAACTACACTTGTTTATTCCAAAAATGGCGTAAGTAAGGAGTTCAACATCAACAACTACCCTAAAGATGATTCGACGTGGACTTTCGTTGATTCTCGCAATCGTTTGGTAAAAAAAGGTTATGTCCCACCGATCCACGATTTTACGATAACTGACGTCATGGGAGAAGACATTACCGACGCAATACTTGATAATCTCTCGTATACCTTCCTTTTGATTTCAAGCAATATAGAAAATGCAAAGGACAATAATATTTCATTAATCAACGATATATACGACTATGCTCGTCTAAACGAATACGGTTTTTATGCACTGACCG
>JAIRMF010000112.1 GCA_031258895.1 Dysgonamonadaceae bacterium
CCCGCCACACAGGCGCACTCCTGTACATCTCCTCCGAGCCGTGAGGAACACGAAGCGTAGCCCGACTCAAATCAACACCGTCAAATGTCGATGCAGGCAAAGATACAGGATGCAGACACAGACAGTTAACGAGAGAAAGAGATTTGCAGTCGGCAAAAGCATAGCTGCCGATCTTTTCAACACCGCGCAGCAAAGTAATCTCGGTCATATCTCTGCAACCGTAAAACGCCCAACAGTAAATACTGGTCACACTGTTTGGAATATCAACCGACGTCAAAGCAGTACAACCGGCGAAAGCATAATCGCCAACAGTGGTCACACCGTCTTCAATCACAACCTTCTCAATAAGCGGCAACCCGTCGCGCCACGGGACGTTCATTAGATAATAGTCTCTCATTTTCCCGCGTCCTTTGATATGTAGGGTTTTTCCCGACAATTTCCATCTGAGGTTTCTTCCGCATGTTCTACGCGGAAACAGATTTTGTAAGAGTGAAAATGTTGTTTTCATTGTTATTTTGTTACTTTGTTATTTCTTATTATTGATTTTGAATGCGTTTTAATTTTGAGCAGTACATATGGAATTCCGAGTAGCACATATGGAATTTCAAGCTGCACATGTAGGATAGTTTTTTGGCTGTCGAGCCGCGCTCGACCTTAATAGGTAATGTGTGTGTGTGTGTGTGTGTGTGTGTGTGTGTGTGTGTGTGTGTGTGTGTGTGTGTGTGTGTGTTAATAAATTATTCCACACCGCCAAATATTTGACGTTAATAATTTCTAATAATCTGCAATTTGAAAAGAGTATCATTTATCAGATGTTGTGTTACTTCTCGCAAAAGTAGTGATTTTCTTTAATCAAAAACCGCGAAGGAAAAATATCCTGCGCGCTAACCGTAATATTATTCCTTCTCGTTCTCGAAATATTCATCGTCACTGTCGCCAAGCTGTATATATTCGGCAAGCAACTTGGAAAACTCCGAAGCCTGCTTCGACTCATCATAAAGCCAGTAAAAATCACCTATGCTGACCTGAAAATTCATGTCGAGTATCGATTCGCATCCAGCCTCAAGAAATATGCGCATGATGCGCTCGTCACTGCCAATGTCCGAATTGATGAGCGTCTTAAGGTCGTCGATGGCAAGAAACGATATGTCATCCCGCTGCAAGCCGGTAAGTTCCGCAAGTTTGCGACCCTCCGGAGTGCCGGCATGAGTTATCAACAGAAAAGTGAGAATGACAAAAATCCCGTCCACATACATACCGACAAAATACCCTATCTTGATGTCGTAATAACAACACTCCACAAGATAACGATCCTTCTCACGGATTATGTTGCGCTTCTTAATAAACGCATCGTGAATGAGCGACGGAACACTGCCGGGAAACATGCAACAGGCACGCTGCATAGTCCGATTCACAGCATGCTGCTGAATGTAGACCGGCACCTCCGTGTCGCCCGAAGAACCTTCGATACCAAGCAAACTGAGTGGAAATGTTGTCGGCGCAATGCTCGACTCGTTATACCTGTGCTTAACCTCTCCCGTACTGACAACCGGACGAACTTTGCCCCGTATCTCAACATGACGGACGTCAAGCGGGATAAGACCAAGCGTAATAATCTGGTAAAAAAGACCACCCGAATACTCCTCATTATCCGCCTCCTTACCCCTGTATTCCAAAGTATACTTATACAATGCCTGCTTGCCGAGATCACAGTAAGCATAACACGCATTGTTGACAATACACGCAAATTCCCATGCGTTGTTCTTGCTCCTCTCTTCCATATTGAGGCAAAAATCACTGAACTTCTCCCTCCACGAAGCGTATGGAGGACAACTGAAAATTACGCTCTCAAGAGGATTTATATAACGCCAGTAATCATGGAGGCTGACCGTTTTTTCCTTATCCGGCAACATCATGTCAAAGTACTTGTCCTTTATTTCATTGTCAATGTGGGTACGCAGAATCTTGACGAATCGTTTCGTAATCTTCGCCCCCGGCTCAACACGAATCTTGAATGCCGCAATACGGTTATCGTAAATAGCATCCATAGCCGGCTTCGGTAGCAGATCAAGGAGCGGCTCGCCATCAAAAATGTACGTGCACAAACGGCGTAACTGCTCGTAATACGCCTTCCTGTACTGCAAAGCCTGGAGCTTGATCTGTGTATGGGTCTTGGCTTTTTTCTTTTTCTTTGCCATATCAAATAAAAACTATTTCTATTGTCAATTCTCCTTATTGTTATACTTCCTTATGCCGAAGATAAATACCGATCCACCCTCCGGCCCGCTTTTCGCCCAAATCGTTCCGCCATGAAACTTCAGGGAAACAATATTATAGACTGTACTCCTTCTCTATAAACCTGTTTTGAAAAACCACTATCTTGACGTGAAACAAAATTACAACATTTTTCCGAGTTCCGTAGCTACATCCCAATTGAAATATCCCAAATTTTTCAGCGAACGGCACAACATATCCGGAATTCATTGTTTTTGGATACCGGAATAATTGTCGTAACTTTGCGCGGTAATTCACATCTCACCTTTTACCTTGGAACAATGGAGCAACTCAAGCACGAATGCGGAATTGCATTGGTCAGGCTGTTAAAACCTATTGAATATTTCGTCGAAAAATACGGATCCTGGCAGTACGGACTGGATAAGTTGTACCTGATGATGGAAAAACAGCACAACAGAGGACAGGAGGGCGCCGGAATCGGTGTGGTTAACGCCACCGCAAAACCGGGAACAGAATACATATTCAGAGAGCGATCTACGGGTAGCGACGCAATCAGAGAAGTTTTCCTCAACGCCCACCGACAAATCCGAAACACTCCGCCAAACACACCTTACAACAACATTCCTTTCTGCGGCGAAGTTTATATGGGACACCTCAGATACAGTACAACCGGACGCTCCGGAATAGCATACGTACATCCATTCCTGAGAAGAAGCAACTGGAGATCGAGAAGTCTGATGCTATGTGGGAACTTCAATCTGACAAACGTAGACGAAATATTCGAACAACTGATCGAACAGGGGCAGCACCCGCGTATTTATTCCGACACGCTACTGATACTCGAAATGATGGGTTATTACCTCGACCACGAAGTGCAGCACTTGTTCGAACTCTACAAAACAAAGTACCCAAACGGAGAGATACGAAACCGGCAAATAGCCGAAAACGTCGACCTTGCTCATATCCTGCGTAGTTCCGCATTGAACTGGGATGGTGGCTACGTCATCTGTGGCGTTACCGGAAGTACAAACATGTTTGCCATGCGCGACCCTAACGGAATCCGGCCTGCGTTCTACTACTACGACGACGAGATTGCCGTTGTCGCATCCGAACGACCCGTCATCCAAACCGTGATGAACGTAAAAGCGGAAGACGTCAAAGAACTCCCCGCCGGACACGCGTTCATCGTGAAACGAAACGGGATCGTCTCTCTTGAAGAAATCCTCGAACCACGCAAACAAACGCCGTGCTCGTTTGAACGAATCTATTTCTCACGCGGATCGGACAAAGATATATACCAAGAACGCAAAAAACTCGGACGGATGTTGCTCAATCCGATTCTGGATGCAATCGACGAGGATCTGGAACACACCGTCTTTTCGTTCATCCCAAATACGGCAGAGGTAGCATTCTATGGAATGATGGAAGGATTCGAACGACACCTCGACGAAAAGAAAAAAACATTTATCAAACAACTCGGTAACAATATTACCGACGAAGACCTCGACCGAATACTGTGTCTAAAAGTACGACAAGAGAAAGTAGCGCTGAAAGACATCAAGCTCCGTACATTCATTGCCGAAGGCGCAAGCCGCAATGACCTTGCGGCACACGTTTACGACATCACATACGGATCTATCTCTGCCGGAGAAGACAATCTGGTCATTATCGACGACAGCATCGTGCGAGGAACAACACTAAAAAGAAGCATCATAAAAATCCTCGACCGTCTAAACCCCAAAAAAATCATCCTCGTATCATCCTCGCCGCAAATCCGATATCCGGACTGCTACGGCATCGATATGAGTAGCTTAGACGAATTTGTCGCCTTCCGTGCCGCAATTGCACTGCTGAAAGAGCGCGGTATGCAGCAAATTATCGACGAAACGTACAACAAGTGTAAAGTCCAGGAAGAACTCCCCAAAGAATTTATCGTCAACCATGTAAAAGACATTTACTGTCCGTTCACACCGGAGGACATTGCCGGCAAAATCGCACAGATACTGACGCCAAAAGACATAAACGCCAAGGTGAAAATCGTTTATCAATCCATTGACGGACTGCATGAAGCTTGCCCAAACCACTCCGGCGACTGGTATTTCACCGGCAACTACCCTACCCCGGGCGGAAACAAGATAGTATGTCGGGCGTTCATGAACTATTATGAAAACAAGAAGGAAAGAAGCTACAAGAGTTAAAACCATTTCAAGGAAAGTTCCGAACTTTGCACAGACTTCCCTATCGACGTTTAAGAAAAAGCAAATAAACCATACAGAACAACCCTCCTGCTTATGAAAAACTATCCCAAACTAATGGCAAGCCGACTGAAATATTGGCGCAACCGCTTAAAATGCAGCGAGAAATACTTACTGACACAGCAAATATTGCGCGAATTACGGAATAACACCCCGAAAAATATCTCACCCACAGAACAAGAACGAAAAGATTTCAGCAATTACCTCAGCCACCACTTAGCGGGAGGCATGACCCTCTCTTTATCCTCCGAATACCGATTTCGGAAAGTCAAAGTATCGGAGGACAGCAACAACGGTCTGCATTACGTAACTACGGACACCGGCTACCGTCTTTATTTTAGGAGAAACATATCAAAGGCTCGCATCGAAGAGATGTACAACAACCTGTGCATGGAGCAAGACCAACGATCTCCACACAATTACTGTTTTAACGATCCGCAGTTCACCTCTCATTCTGTCCTTGCCGACGTCGGCGCATCGGAAGGCTTCTTTGCATTAAAGTTCATCGACAGGATAAAGAAAGCCTACCTGTTTGAATCCGATTCAGAGTGGGCTGAAGCGCTGCATGCCACCTTTGAACCGTGGAAGGACAAAACCGTAATTGTCAACAAACTCGTATCCAACACAAACGACGACAACTGCACAACACTCGACAACTATTTTGGGCGAAACGAAAGGCCAACCGTAATCAAACTCGATATTGAAGGTTCGGAACAGGAAGCGCTTGAAGGGACAGCCGGACTTTTGCACACCGGCGTTGTCTCCGACTTCCTTGTCGCTACCTACCACCGCAGGGAGGACGCAGAAATCATACCCGAAATCTTCAAAAACAACAACTACACCGTAAAACTCTCACCGGGATGCATACTACTGACATACAAAACAGGATTTGTACCTGGCGAACTCTTCGAATTCAGAAAAGGAATCTGTCATGCAAAGCGATGGAGCCAACTTTAATCATCAATCATCAACGACAAACAGGATAAAACCATGCTCTTCGGAAACGTCATCGGGCAACACGAAATCAAGCGACAGCTAACAAAATCGGCGCGCAGTGGAAATATCCCGCACGCACGAATGATCACAGGCAACGAAGGCACAGGAAAGCTCGCGATAGCAATCGCATATGCACGTTACCTCTGTTGTACCGATAGGAGCGAGGAAGATTCGTGCGGAAGATGCCCTTCATGCATCAAATTCAACAAGCTCGTTCACCCTGATCTACATTTTGCTTTCCCCATCATCAAAAACGACAAGAAGAAAAAGGAAACCTGTGACGATTACCTGAAGGAGTGGCGCGAATTTGTACTCAAAAACCCCTATTTCAATTATAATCGGTGGCTTGACTTCATTGACGCAGGCAACTCACAGGGATTAATCTACACTCGCGAGAGCGAAACAATAGTCCATCGGCTAAATTTAAGAGCATACGAATCCGAATACAAGACCGTCATAATCTGGCTTCCAGAGAAGATGCACGAATTATGCGCAAACAATCTTCTGAAGATGATCGAAGAGCCGCCCGCAAACACTATCTTTCTTCTCGTTTCGGAGGCTCCGGACATGGTACTCCCAACGATACGGTCGAGGACACAACACTTGCATGTACCGCCCATCGACAAGGAGGCGATAGGTGAGGAGTTGAAAAAACTTGCCGGCGCCGGAGGACAAACGTTCGATCAGACGGATATAAAACGACTGATCCGCCTTGCACGCGGAAGTCGCATCCGTCTGGAGGAGTTACTCGAAAATACCGACAGTAGCCGCGAATCTCTCGAACTGTTCAAATCAATAATGAGATCCGGCTGGGAGCGAAATATCCAGAAGATGCGCACTAATTCCGATAAGTTTGCAGCAATGGGACGCGAGCGGCAGAAAAAATTCCTCTCATACGCGAACAATTTCATCCGCGAGAACTTTTTTTTCAAACTCAACCTGCCTGAAATCAACTACCTCAACAAGGAGGAGATCGAATTCGCGGAAAAATTTTCCGAATACATCAACGAAAACAACGTCATCTCCTTAATTGATGAATTTACTACCGCCGAACAGCATATAGAATCAAACGTAAATCCCAAGACCGTATTTTTCGATCTGTCGCTCAAGACGGCCATACTCATAAAAATCAAAATAAACCATGGACACAGAATATAGGCTTTACAACGGGGAGTGTCGGATGAACTCGCGCGGGTGTTGCCGCCGGCAGGCGAACAAACTGAACTGCTACAACTACTTTTGCGACATACCCGAATCGGAATTTGAGACCGACCTTGTAGAGGTTCAGTTTAAGAACACACGCAAAGGCTACTATCTCAACAGCAACAAGCTCTCGATCGAGAAGGGGGATGTTGTGACTGTGGAGGCAAATCCGGGGCACGATGTTGGGACTGTCACCATGACGGGTAAACTTGTGCTGCTCCAGATGCGGAGGGCGCACGTCAAGCCTGATGCGGGCACGCTCCGGATATACAGGAAATCGCGACAGACCGACATCGAGAAATACGAGGAGGCGAAAGCGAAGGAGCAGGATACGATGATACGTGCCCGTAAGATAGCGGAGGGGCTTGGGCTTAAGATGAAGATTGGCGACGTAGAATACCAGGGCGACGGCACAAAGGCCATCTTTTACTATATTGCTGAGGAGCGCGTTGACTTCCGGCAGTTGATTAAAGACATGGCGAGTGCTTTTGGTGTGAAGATAGAGATGAAGCAAATCGGTGCGAGACAGGAGGCTGCGCGAATAGGGAGCATTGGCCCGTGCGGTCGCGAGATTTGCTGTGCCGGATGGGCGACGACATTCAATTCCGTATCCACGTCTGCAGCTCGGATTCAGGACATTTCGACGAATCCTCAAAGGCTTTCGGGACAATGTGCAAAGCTCAAATGCTGTTTCAACTACGAAATGGATGCGTATATGGAGGCGTCGAAGAATTTCCCTTCGCGCGAGATACCGCTTGAGACACTCGACAAGAGATACTATCATTTCAAGACCGACGTATTTAAGAACACGATAACATATTCGACCGACCGTCATGCGGCAGCGAACATGGTAGAGATAACTTCGCAGCGTGCAAGTGAAGTCATTGCGATGAACGCTATCGGGGAGAAGCCCAGATCACTGATACCGTACGACGAGGCAAAAACGCACGAAAACGAGTACAAAGACATTCTTGACGGGGCGAGCGTAACGCGTTTCGATAAGATGAAGAAGAAATCTCAGACTTCGAACCGGAGGCACAAAAGCGCCAAACCGGAGAACAGGCGAAAATAATCCCAATCCGACATTTTGTCATCCTCTATTGTGCTGCAAAGGGTTGTGGCAAGCTTTTTGTGTGTCCGAGCAAAAAAAAGCTTATGAACTTGAACAATTTTACTATTAAAGCGCAGCAAACCGTCCGGAAGGCAGTAGAGATAGCGGAACAAAACAATCATCAGGCAGTTGAAGCGGTACACATACTCAAAGCCGTCATACAGGAAGCGGGCGACGTTGTTAACTTTCTATTCGGCAAACTTGGCGCCGGCACACAGCAGATTATAACAGCTACCGATAAGGAAATACAATCCCTGCCTAAGGTTTCGGGAGGCGAATCGTATCTTAGCAATCAGGCTTCTGCGGTGTTAAAGAGGGCCGGCGATGTCAGCCATCGGGAAGGCGACGGGTATACGACGGTCGAATCAATTATTTTGGCTTTACTCCTCGAAAAAAGTAACGCATCGACGATATTGAAGGACGCCGGCGTAACTGAAAAGGAGCTTCGGGCGGCAATTATTGAACTTCGCAACGGGAATAAGGCCGACAGTCCGTCTTCGGAGGATACTTACCGGGCATTATCGAAGTATGCCGTCAATTTGAATGAAAAAGCGAGAAGCGGAAAGCTTGATCCTGTTATCGGGAGGGACGAGGAGATACGTCGTGTACTGCAGATTTTGAGTCGAAGGACCAAGAACAACCCGGTGTTGATAGGCCAGCCGGGTGTTGGAAAGACGGCGATAGCTGAAGGTCTTGCTCACCGTATTATTCGTGGCGACGTTCCGGAAAATCTTAAGACGAAACAAATTTATTCTCTCGACCTTGGGGCTCTTATTGCCGGCGCCAAGTATAAGGGAGAGTTTGAGGAGCGTTTGAAATCGGTTATCAACGAAGTAACGGGTTCAAACGGAGAAATCATTCTCTTTATCGACGAGATTCACACCTTGGTTGGAGCCGGAGGGGGCGAGGGCGCGATGGATGCTGCCAATATCCTGAAACCTGCACTTGCGCGCGGGGAGTTACGTGCGATTGGCGCGACTACGTTGAACGAATACCAGAAATATTTTGAGAAGGACAAGGCTCTTGAGCGTAGGTTCCAGCAGGTAACGATCGACGAACCGTCTGAAGCTGATGCAATATCCATTTTGAGAGGTCTGAAGGAGAAATATGAGAACCACCACAAGATTCGGATACAGGATGATGCGATCATTGCGGCCGTTCATTTGTCATCGAGATATATCAGCGACCGTTATCTGCCGGATAAGGCGATCGACTTAATGGACGAGGCTGCCGCCAGACTGCGTCTTCAGGTTGATTCCGTACCGGAAGCGCTTGATGAGACGACGCGCCGGATAACGCAACTCGAGATCGAGCGTGAGGCGATCAAACGTGAGAACAATCAGTCGCGTCTGGAAACCTTAAACCGCGAAATCGCCGAACTGAAGGATGAGGAATCGACCATGAAAGCGAAATGGCAGTCTGAGAGGGAGATCATCAACAGGATACAACACAACAAGATTGAGATAGAGGATCTCAAGTATCAGGCTGAACGGGCGGAGCGTGAAGGCAATTATGGACGTGTGGCTGAGATTCGTTACGGTCTGATCAAACAGAAGGAATCCGAGATAGGCACATGGCAGATTGAGCTTAACGGCCTGCAGAACAATACTCCGATGATAAAGGAGGAGGTTGATTCTGAGGATAT
>JAIRMF010000125.1 GCA_031258895.1 Dysgonamonadaceae bacterium
GTTTATGTGCGCACTTGAGCGGAGCATGTTTTTAAAAGATTTAATATTGTTTAAAACTTTAAGGTTTTTTTGCCACCTTGACGGGCGCAAATTTAAAAAATAAGGAGTAAGAGCCTCAAAAATTTCAAGGTTGTTTAAAACTCTAATGACTTTTTTAAAAAAATTTTTCATAACGGGAGAACGAAATTACTAAAAAAAAGACGCTCCGTAAGAGCGTCTTTCAAAAATCCACGACAAAGGCAAATATTTTTTCCCAAATTACCTAAAATATGTACTTGACTCCGAAAATCGCCTGCCAATAAGAAGCATTGTTGTCCTTAAATGTCTCCGTCATGTTGCCGCGCATCTTATACTTCAAAGTATAGTCGTTCGCAACCGCCGGCTTTTCAACAACCTCCAAAAACTGGTACTGGTTGGAAGAATAACTTCCAAGCACAGTCGTATACTGTACGCCCCAGTCTTTATTCAATAGATTCAAAAAGTTGGCAATGTCCAAACTGAAGCGCAAAGTGTGGGAGCGACCGTTGTTCTGTAAAACCTTTATATCATGATATAAACTCAAATCCAACTGATTGGCATACGGAACCAATGCACCGTTGCGCTCCGCATGCTCGCCTCTGTGCTTGCTCAAGTACGGGTCCTGACTGATAAACCCATCCAAAGCCGCCCAAGCCTCAGCTTGAGACGCATAATTGTCAGAGGTCAAATTGTCCTTCACATCGTCAAACGTCGCCGGAATATATATAAGATCGTTGCTCGAAGCGCCGTCCCCATTCACATCACCGGAATAAGTATAAGAATAACGGTAAGGCCGGTAACGCTGATATATCAACCCGACATTGCTCGCCGAACGCCTGCTCCAATCAATTGTGTACGAAGCCGACAAAAGTAAACGCCCGTCAACCGAAAAGGCGGAATAACCAAGCTCCTGTGAATTCGGATCCAACGCCTGGCGGTACTGCCACGCCGAAAAGGCAACCGAAGACGTCCCATCCGTCAAACCCTTAGCATGTCCTAAAGTATAAGACCCGTTAAGATACAAACCGTTCAAAATTCCGTCGTCAAAACTCTTCTGAAGTTGGAACGTGGTCAGCAGCGAATAGCCCTTGCTCGCATTCCTCAACAAAATAACATCGTTCGCCGCGCCCTGACTGTAATAACCGCCGTAAAGAGGCCGGACATTTTCACCACTGCCGTCCTTAACGTAAAAACCGGTATTCTTAATGCCGATATTGTCGTGGTAAATGGCGTTAACATCCTTATTATAGAGCAACTCAAGAGTCGCAATCCAGCCCCCAAACTTGTAATCGGCGGCAATATTGTTCTTCCATACGGTGGGATACCTGAACTTGGTATCGGTAACGTTAATCGTTGACCTCGGAGCCGTCCCATTGACCAAACCGTACGCGTCTATATCGCCCGTAAAGCCAAGCTGTTTACGATCATCGCCGCTAATTGTACGCTCCCCAAACAGTACGCCGTTATTACCCGCCTGATTGGAAACCCAAACATACGGAGGCGTGCCCGCAAAAAGCCCCGTTCCGCCCCTGACCTGCAAAGCTACATCCTCAACCGGACGATAGTTAAACCCAAAACGCGGCGATATGACCGGCAAAGCATCCGGGTACTTCGAAACGTCATAATATACGCCGTCACGGTAAGTCTCTGCCTTAACAGCGTCATTAGTCGGCAAATCGGTCAGGAAAAGTGGCAAATCAACCCTCAAACCGAACGTCATATTAAGCCTGTCGCTAACGCTCCACTTGTCCTGTGCGTAAAGCCCAACCTGCAAAACGTCCAGCTTTACATAAGGGAACTCACTACCAAGAGCATATCTCTTCCTGTAACTTGTAAGGCCGGTCGCAGAAGAATTCGCTAAACCCGTAACAGACGAAGCAAAGCCATAATCCTGAGGATTGTAAGCCGTAATATCAAAACCTTCGACGCTGCCGCCGTTCGCTGCCAAATAATCCTTCGTCGCCAAAACATTAAACTTAAAATCGTCAACCGAACCGAATACCCATGACCCCGTATAGTCGGAAGCGTAACCGTTGACAAACGAACGGTAATCGCTCTGAGTCCCAATTGTAAACTGATGACGGTCAAGATTAATAACAAAATTGTCCTGTATCTGCCAAACATCCTGATCTACCCTGTTGTTATAAGAATTCCTCTCCGTACCGAAAGTAGTCATCGCGTTAAGAGAACCGTTTACAGTCTGAAGAATATCAACTTGGGGGAAAAAACCTCCATCCATATCCCTAAAATTGCGAATGCGCGAATAACCCGCCTTAAAGTAGTTCGAAGTGTTGTCATTTATCTTCGTGTTCAAATCCGCTATAAAAATGTCGAAATTGCCGTTCTCCCGATAAAAACTCGATGAAAACGGAATCGCAAACGCGTTCGGCCCACGACCGTTAGTCGGAGCGCTCGACGTCGAAGGGTCTTTCGTGGCAAAAGATTTTAAATGGTAATACTTCACACTTAAAGTGTTGTTCCGATCAACGTTCCAATCAACGCGCGCCGTTAAACGGTCAGCCTGGTTATTTTTCTTCGTGACGTCAAACTTGCCCGGATTATAACCGAGATTTGTCTGCAAAAAACTCGAAAGGTCACTCAAAACAGCAGCATCGGCAGCAGAATTCTCAGTAGTGTAATTAATAGGAGTGTCCTGTCTGTCAATCTCGCCGTTAAGATAGTAAAACAGCTTGTTCTTCACAATCGCACCGGACAGACTTAAGCCGTACTGACGGTTAGAGAACTCCGAAACCCCAAGTATTTCGTCCTTCACCCGATAACCTCTAAGATCAGGACTCTTAACGTAAGTATAAGCCGTCGCATGGAAATCATTACCCCCCGACTTCGTAACCGAATTGACGCCCGCGCCGGTGAAACCCCCGTTCCGTACGTCATACGGGGCAATCATTACCTGCACCTGGTCAAGCGTTTCAAGAGAGATAGGCTCAGTTTCCCCAGAGCCGAGCGCAGAGGCCAAACCAAAAGAGTTGTTGAACGACGCACCGTCTATCGTTACGTTGTTGAAACGGTACGAAACGCCCCCAAATCCGCCATTGCTGTACATCGGCGAAAGCTTGGTAAAATCACTCAGCGATCGGGACACGACAGGCAGTTTGCTCATCCTCTCACCGGTAATAATTTCCTGCGCACCGGTACGATTGGTGGAAAAAGCAGGATCCTGTTCGCCCGTCACAACTACCTCTGAAAGCGCCTCGGCGTCTTCCGACAAAATAACGTTAAAACGTAAGTCCTCGCCGAGCGTCAGGTAGATATTCTCTCCCCTCTTTGTCTCGTACCCGAGGTGCGAGACGGAAACAGTGTACGGCCCTCCAACCCTTAGGTTCATCAGGTTGTACGAACCGTTGCCGCCGGTAACCGTTCCGTAGGTCGTTCCGGAAGGATTGTGAACCGCCTTCACTACAGCTCCCGCCAATACCCCCGACCCGTCGGCAACATTCCCGCTGATGCTCGATGTTGTCACCTGAGCGTAAGACACGGCGCTCGCCATCACCATGACGGCAACAAGAAAGTGTTTAAATTTCTTCATAAAAGATAAGTTTTTAATTAATAACATTTGTATGAATAAATAAATAATATTTTTCGGCTGCAAAGGTACGAAAAAGTAATAGATAAACTGATTAAAAGGGAATATTATCACCTTTATTAACATGTTGTCCATTTTGAAAACAGAGATTTTTCGCGTAGCTTTGCACCTCAAATCATAAATTTTAATGCAATGACCTGTAAAGCCGAAAAAATACTCCCCTACACAAACGATAACACACCCAAAGGCGTACAAATAAAAAAAATGTTCGACGCAATATCACAACGGTACGACCTGCTGAACCATACCCTCTCCTTCGGATTGGATTGTTACTGGCGAAAAAAAGGAATATTGAGCCTTAAAAACGTCTCCCCCAAAACAATACTGGATATAGCTACCGGAACAGGCGATCTGGCGCTGTCGGCATACCGGCTGCTCCAACCGGAACACATCACAGGTATAGATATCTCCGACAAAATGATGCAAATCGGACAGGAAAAAGCATCCCGCGCCGGATTATCCGGAAAAATAGACTTCAACAAGCAAGACTGCATGCAACTGACATTCGCAGACAATTCGTTCGACGCCGCTATGGTAGCCTTCGGAGTCCGCAATTTCGAAAACCTCGACAAAGGATTGCAGGAAATCCTGCGAACACTCCGCCCGGGTGGAAAATTAATGATACTGGAGCTCTCTTCGCCCGAACATTTCCCCATGAAACAGGCTTATGGGTTCTATTCAATGACAATCATCCCACTTATCGGACGAATCGTCTCCGGCAATAAACCTGCCTACCGATACCTGATCCGTTCGATAGAAGCCTTCCCGCAGGGCGACCGAATGAAAGTCATCCTGGAGAAAAACGGTTTTTGTGATGTTGAATATAAAAAACTTACGTTCGGCGTCTGCACGCTCTACTCGGCATACAAAAGATAAAAATACCGCCAAGCTCAGGAAAAGGGAAACAAAATAAATACCGCCGCATCCCATAAAGCATGAGAAATCAAAACCGCCGGCAAACTCTTATTCAACGCATAAAGCGTCCCCCAAAATATCCCGCACACAAGCGCCGCCATGATAAGCATAAAGTTGAATGACCAGATATGTACCGACGCATAAAGTAAGGTCGTGACAGCGACCGCCACCACCCTACCCCACCTTCCGGCCAGCGTCCGCTGGATATATCCCCGCCAAAAAATTTCTTCGGCAGGACCAACCAAAAACAACAGAACAGGTAAAAGAATGACCGGATTTTGCCCCTCCTTCAAAGCATACACACTATCAACCTGCGCCCCGGAAAAATCAAACAACCGTCCGGAAAGTTCATTCCCGACGTAAAACACACCGTACAATACCGCTGCCGATGCTATACCCGTAAAAACATCCTTAACATTGACCCTGAACCGTCCTTTCCATCCATTTCCGAAAGCAAAACCGAGCGCCGTAAGAATTACCGCAGAGAACGACATCACACTCCAAAAATTGTAAAACCCTTTCGTCAACGGCGAAAACATCACAAACCAAAGGATAGACGCTATAACGACGGCTATTGAAGCGCGTTTCATATTATCGCAATTATCAATCCCGCCATCATAGACAGACCGAACGCAAGTTGTAACTGTGCCGTGCCCTGATCCAGAGTGTTAACGGTCGAAACATCCGTCGTACCCACTTTCAGCATGGTTTTACAATTACGGACGGCAATCGGGATCGTCAGCCATGTCAGCAAAGTCCACACCGGCAAAATATGCAACAAAATCATCACGGCAACAGCCGAATAAGTCAAAATCGTTAGCAGGTAATAATAAATTATCGACATCCTTAAACCAAGCAGTCCGGCAAAAGAAGTAGAACCGGCCGCCTTGTCACGCTGAATGTCCCGCGTGTTGTTCGCATGTAAAACGTTAACCGTGATAAAGACTTCCGGAAGCGCAACTCCAAAAAAAGTCCAGTCGTAATAGCCCAGCATCACAAATGAAACGCCCATCGTGATCGAAGGTCCGAAGATGATGAAAATCAACAAATCACCGAGCGCGCGAACTTTCAATAAGTAATAAAACAGACAAGCCGCCACGCCGATAATGCCCGTCCAAAACAATCCGAAACCGGTATAAGGAAGTAATGCCAATCCTGCGACAATTCCTACAATCAGAAAAGCAAAACCGAAAAGCAGTATTTGTTTCGGCTGGAAGAGCCCGGAAGTGAGAGATGTAGAGCCGGGATCGCCGGGTTTGTCTATGCCGCTGCGGTAATCGTGGTAATCGCTGATAAGATTTCCGCTCGAATGAAATATCAAAGCGCCCAGCACAGCCACAGCTCCCAACCACCAGCGAGATGCACTTTCGGGATGTATCCACACGGTATCGAGCAAAGCTACCATCGCCGGACTGATTGAAACGGGATAAGTCCAGGGACGAACCGCTTCAACCCAATTTTTCATTGTCAGTTCAGTTGTCATAATTAGTTCGGATAAATTGTTTTATTTTCAGGTTATTCATAGATGTTTTCGGAAAAAACGCTGCAAAAATACGTAAAAGTTTCCACATATATACGTACCGAACAAAAGTGTCCGGCAAGATTCATACGGGAAGGATACGAATTTTTCAAACAAAGAGTTTCGGGGAGATATGAAAATCCGGCGCAAAACAATTCGTTTTCAATACCGGATGGCTCCATTTAGGGGTAAAATTGGCCTCCCCAAGTTAAATATCGTTAAATGTTAATGAAATTCAAAGAAAATATTTGGTAATTAAAAAACTTATATTTACTTTTGGAGTCTCTTTTTCGAAAGAGAGTTTTAAGTTAGTTCCTTAATTATTAATTTTTAAAAATTTATCAAAGTTATGAACAAAAAAATTTTTGTTTTCGTCGCAATCGTAGCGATTGCGATGATCAGTTTCACTAACGTGAAGCTCAGTACGAGTACAGCGAAAGAGACTTCTTCGCTATTGACGCTCGACAATATCGAGGCACTGGGAGGAGTAGAGTT
>JAIRMF010000047.1 GCA_031258895.1 Dysgonamonadaceae bacterium
TTAACAGTTTGTCTGCGGAATCTTTTTGAAGAGCACAGTCAGAAAAGAAAGCCCGTCCCAAAGCAAAGAGTTAATTTCGGGAATGTGCCGCAGGATTTTTCTTCCGCTTTTTCGACTTCTTTTCCTCTTCCCGCTGCTTCTGTCTCGCCCTCGCGTCAGCTTTGCGCTGTTTCGCAGCATCCTGTTTCGCTTTCAGCCGAGCGTTCCTTTCGCGTTTTTTGTTTTCGATAGCCTCCTTCTTCGCCCTCTTCGCTGACCTGGCAAGTTCCTTTTCCCGTTTCCTTACAGAATTGACGGAATCCCTTTCCGCCGCCTCCCGACGCTCACGCTCCTCCTCCTCAATCCGTTGCCGGATAAGCTCCCGCTTTCTGTCCTCAAGCAATTCCCTGTTTTGCTGTCTGATGCGCTCCTTCTCCAGCTTTCTCTGCTCGGCGGCATACTCGTCTATCGCATTGCGTGGGCTGCGCTTGAAAAGTCCCAAAATACCCCTGACAGGATCGTCGGCAATATCGCTGTATTTGGCCTTTACAGCGTCAAGCTTTTCGGAAACATCGCCGTAGCTCCGGTCCGAAACGGAATCCCCGACAACGGAAGACGTCCCGACGGCAAGAGAATCCTTCCCGACGGCAAGAGAATCCTTCCCGACGGACGAAACAGGCGGCAACTGGAGAGATATTATCGAATCGGATTCCAAAGCCAAAGAATCAACTTCCCCAAAAGCGTCCGGGATTTCCATCGAAACCCCTTCCCGATCAGCCTCCGTCGCCTCTTCCTCCTGCATCTCCCTGTCGCTCTTCAACCTCCATTTGGCAATCAACTCCTCGTTCCCTCCTTCGAAATGCTCCTCAAAGAAATTCATATACGACTCCAAACTCTTGCCCCTCATCAAGGTCTCATAGTTGGCGCCCGAAATAGGAACGACAACCACCGACTCCTCTAAACGAGAACCGTATCCGCCGTCTCCGGTAATCATGTCGTAATACTGCATCACCTGCTCCATAGAGTTGAAACCGTCAATCCGCAACATCCCTACATTGCCCGATTCGGTGAGCGTAAGCTCAAAATCATTGACCTGGAAATTGCTGAAGTTGAATCCCGCCACATCAAACAACAACATGTTCTCATTCAAACTCCCCTTCGGATAAAGTAACAGTAACCTGTGTCCGGCGTCGATCTCGGCCGCGAAAACAAGCGTCGTATCAACCTCCGTATCGTCCGTATTACCGAAACGTAAATTGAAAATACTGCCGCGGGTCAGCATGTTATCGCCGGAAGAGGCAAGTACAAGACCGCGCTGGAAACCCCTCATCATGTTGGTGGCAAGCAAAGAGACGTCTTCGTTCGGATATTTCTCAATCAACCGCTTCAACATCACCTTGAAAGTGTCCGTCTCCTCAGGACGGGCATACGTGAGAGCATTGAGAAACATAAACTTGGACATAAGGTCGGATTGCGGGTATTTTTCCGAAAAGTCCTTATAATTACGGCGTATCTCCGAAAGATTCCCCTCCTGATAAGCGGTGAAAGTTTGATGATAAAGCGAATCCTGAACAATAGCCATCGTCTTAACATTGTATTCGTAGTCAGGATCGCCCATCGCAATCGCAAGCTCGGAATCGGGAAATTCGGTGCGGATCTTCCCCTTATAAAATTCCGCCATAGACATGTCGCCAAGCTTCCAGTAAATCAAATAAATGTGATGATAAACATCCAGCCTGTCCTCATGTTCCGGAAAACGAATATTCAAAGTGTCAAAAGTCTCAAGCGCCAGATCATAGTCCTCAAGCATATCCTTGTAGATGATACCCATATTGTACAACCCGTCTTGAATAATCAGGTCAGAGTCCGCAATATCCGCCTCCGTGACCGGTATCTGCTGCAAGTAAAACTGCGGGTCATGAGGATCTTCGGACAACTCGACAACAGCCTCTCCGGACGTCTCCGAATTGATGGAATCCCCGGGCAAAGAATCATCCCCTCCCTCTCGCTCCGCAAGAGAATCGATAGGCAGCTCTTCCGTCTCTCCAAAATCTTCGAAAGATTTGCGTTTGTTGCGTCGCCTCCAGTCATCCTCCAGCTTCCGCCGTCCCCATTTTTGCTGGAAAACGTTTCTGCCCGACGCAATTGCCTGTTCATTGTAAAAATAAAATGAACCGTCGGAAGGAGATGCGATAACAGGTATCTTCTGTCGCGACTGTCGCTGCGATTGCATCGACTGTCTCTGCGCCTGATACTCCTCCATGTCCGCCTTTTCCTGCTCCTCCTTCTCCCTCTTTATAAGATCCGCGATAATCTTTTCAACAACCCTCAACCGCTCCTCTTCCGTCATCCGCGAAAGACGCTGCAAACTGTCCTGAAGAGTTACCGCCTCAACGTGCACAACGAGAGCGTCAAGCACTTCCGAACGCTTCGATACGCGAGGATATGCGGCGTCATCCCTTTTCAGCTGTCCTAGCGCCTCGGAATAATTAGGTTGCGCCTTCACATATTCCCGCTGTGTGAAATAAATATCGCCGAGTTGTATCTGGTTCATCGCCTTGTCTATCCCGCCTCGGGTGCTTTTCTCCGCTCCCAATTCGTAATTCTCCAACGCCTTTACCGTATCGGGTACGGTCATATACAAGTTGCCGAGAGCATAATAGATCATATCAAGATATTCCTTGTTCTTTACACTTTTGGCCATGCGTTGCAAACGATTGCCGTTCTTCCGTATGTCGCCGCCCGGGAAAACTTCCGTCTGCCGGATCTTGGCATTAAGCTGCAAAATGTACGGGACAGTCGCGCCTGCCACTTCACCAAAAATTTCGTATGCAAGATTATTACTGCCGGAAGAAGCATAAATCTGTCCAAGCAGGTATTTTTCGCGGTTGCGCTGCAATTTGTTTTTTTCTGCCTTGATCGATTCCTTCAAGAAAGAAACGGACTCCGCATAACGCTTCTGCTTTACTAAATAATCGGCATAAACGGTCGAATACAGCTCTGCCTGATTTTTAGGTAAACTTGCAACGTTAATCTTGGAGAGTATGTTGTCGGCGTCGTAAAACCAGCCGATTTCATTGTAACAACGAGCCTTCCAGATGTTCGCAGAGATAGATATCTCGGGTTGGGTCTCATAAAGATTCGAGATATAAGAAAATGTGCTCGCCGCCTCGAGAAAATCACCGTTGAAAAACTGCGAACGAGCCATCATCATCCATGCATTATGAAGAAACGGATTGTATTCTTTTCTCTTTATAAATGCCTTGTAATCCAAATTGCTGCGGCTACTCCCGCGCTCGGGACGAGTCTGGATGGAATGTAACTTGATGGCTTTTATCGCCTTTTCTATGGGCTTGTTGAAAGCTCCGCCCGACTGGCTCTTCTCTTTTGGCGTCGCCGAAACAGGATGAAAAATGAGATAATTCGAATAGTTTTCCACAGCAACAAACTGCTCGATCTGGCTCCTGACCGCATCCTGATAAGCAGTATTACCGTTGAAGTAAATGTTGTACCTGGTATTGAACGAATGATACCACCTCGTTCCGCTCGTGTTCTTCGACGACGTGCAGGACAAGAAGACTGCAAACGGCACTGCGAGGAAAAGAATTTTGAATTTCATCCTAACCTTCAAGAAATAACAATAATATTTAAACAGCAAAACATGTGATTTATTGTTGCATCCGAGCCGAAAAAGGTGAAACATGCCCGCGATTTTCCCCTATAAAACATCACCCGTCAAATCGAATGACCGGTAACCGGTAATTTTCACATTATAAAATTGCCCCGCACGAAGTTTGACGTTTCCGCCGACAAGCACCTCGGGATCAACCTCCGGGGAATCATATTCCGTACGCCCGATGTAAAAATCCTGCTCCTTACGGTCAATAATGACTTTCAGTGTTTGTCCGATCTTATCTTCGTTGATCTCCATCGCAATGGATTCCTGAAGCGACATCAGAGCGTCCATACGGTGATTTTTTGTTTCGGCCTCGATTTCATCCCTGTAATGTATTGCCGAATATGTTTTCTCTTCAACCGAATAGATGAACGCACCAAGCCGCTCGAAGCGCATCTCACGGACAAAGCGCATAAGGTCGGCAAAATCCTCTTCCGTCTCTCCCGGATGTCCGACGAGCATCGTGGTTCGAAGATGTATACCGGGCACCGATGTGCGGATTTCGCCGAGCAGGTCCAGGGTTTCTTCTTTGGTTATACCCCGCCGCATCTTTTTCAACATCTTGTCGCTGCTGTGTTGAAGAGCGATGTCGAGATATTTGCATATATTTTCGCGCTCCCTGATAACAGGAAGGATGTCCATCGGAAATTGTCCGGGATATGCATAATGGAGCCGCAGCCATTCTACTCCGTTTATGTCGGAGAGCCGTGCTAACAGTTCTGCAAGAGTTGCCTTTCGGTAAAGGTCTCTTCCGTACCACGTCAGATCCTGTGCGACAAGTTGAAATTCTTTTACGCCTCTCGCGGTCAACGAGCGTACTTCGTTTACCGTTTCTTCGAGTGGGCGTGAGCGGTATTTACCTGTGATGAGTGGAATCGAACAATAAGAACAGGTGCGGTTACAACCCTCGGCAATCTTTACGTAGGCGTAATGTGCGGGGGTTGAGAGTAATCG
The DNA here is from genome assembly GCA_031258895.1 of Dysgonamonadaceae bacterium. GTDB lineage: Bacteria > Bacteroidota > Bacteroidia > Bacteroidales > Azobacteroidaceae > Azobacteroides. Next base: position 4,610 of record JAIRMF010000047.1, read on the forward strand.
TTCTTGGGCAAGTTCGGCATGGAATGGTTTACCGAGGTCGGCGAACAGTTGTCGGTAGTTGAATTTCCCGTAAAACTTGTCGACTTCGGGTATGAGATTTTGCAATTCGTTACGATAACGCTCGGAGAGGCATCCCATCACAAACAGTTGGCGTATTTGTCCCCGTTGTTTTGATTTACCGAAGGCGAGTATAGTTTCGATGGATTCTTCTTTGGCCGACTGTATGAACCCGCAAGTGTTGATGACGGCGATATCACATCCATCAGCGCGCTTTGGATTGTGCACTACGGAATATCCGTTAGCTACGAACTGTCGCATTACCAATTCCGAATCGATAAGGTTTTTTGAACAGCCGAGCGTAACGAAAACTACTTTATTCTTTCGCATCACCAAAGAGGGCGTCTACAAACTCACGGCGTCGGAATATCTGCAAGTCATCCGGACCTTCGCCAAGTCCGATGTATTTCACAGGGATACGGAACCGGTCGGAGATTCCGATCACCACTCCGCCTTTTGCCGTACCGTCGAGTTTTGTTATTGCCAGCGCATTGACGTCGGTAGCGGAAGTGAACTGCTTTGCCTGCTCGAAAGCATTCTGACCTGTTGAGCCGTCGAGCACCAGCAGTACTTCGTTTGGTGCGGTCGGCACGATTTTTTTCATCACATTTTTGATTTTGGTCAGTTCGTTCATCAGGTTGATTTTGTTGTGCAGCCTACCTGCCGTATCTATTATCACGACGTCGGCGTCATTGGCCAGAGCGGAGCTCAGGGTATCGAAGGTGACTGCTGCTGGGTCTGAGCCCATCTGCTGTTTTACGATGTTTACGCCTGTTCGTTCGCTCCATATTGTCAGTTGGTCGACAGCGGCGGCACGGAAGGTATCTGCGGCGCCGAGGTAAACTTTTTTGCCTGCTTTTTTGAAGTTGTGCGCTAGCTTCCCGATGGTAGTGGTTTTGCCTACGCCGTTCACTCCTACGACCATTATTACGTAGGGTTTAGATGTATTCGGCAAGGAGAAGTCTTCGAGTTCTTCCGTATTGTTTTCGGTCAACATGGAGGAGATTTCGTCACGCAGGACGCGGTTTAGTTCGGATGTGTTTATGTATTTGTCACGTGCGATGCGTTGTTGTATACGTTCAATGATTTTGAGAGTTGTCTCCACGCCTACATCCGACGTTATCAGCGCTTCTTCCAGGCTGTCGAGCACCTCGTCGCTGATTTTTGATCGTCCTGCGATTGCTCGCGTCAGTTTGGCGAAGACATTTTCTTTGGTTTTGGAGAGTCCTTTGTCGAGTAATTCTTTTTTTCCTCCGGAAAAGATGTTAAAAAGGCCCATACATACTGTTTTTAAGTTTTTCAGGTGGCAAAGGTACGAAAAAAATCCGTATGACTGTTTCGGATTCGTTATGGGGATTTTTGTAACTTTGCATCGGGACGCGACGGGTGGCCGGTTAACTTTCAAAACGGGAGATTTTCATGAAAATGTTTACGACGGTTTATTTTTTCATCTTATTTTTTTCTGCTGCTCTTTATGGGCGGGATGATTTCCGTGTCATGTTTTACAACGTGGAGAACCTGTTTGATACGCAGGACGAGCCTCGCAAGGACGACGACGAGTTTTTGCCGGAAGGGAATAGACATTGGAACGAATGGCGTTACTATAAGAAATTGACCGCCATTGCAGCTGTTATTTCCGCTGCCGGCAAGGCATGGACGACGCCTGCTCTTGTCGGTCTCTGCGAGGTTGAGAACGATCGCGTCATGACCGACCTGACGGGTCATCCGTTGTTGAGAAAGAGGAGATATCGCTATATAATCACCGATTCTCCGGACATACGCGGCATTGATGTTGCGCTTATGTACCGTCCCGACAAGTTCGGATACATCGGACATACATCTTACAGTGTACGGTTTCCGGGTAATAGTGCGAAAGAGACGCGTGACATTTTGCATGTTACGGGAGTAGTTGGCGCAGGCGACACGCTTGACGTTTTTGTTTGTCATTTTCCTTCCCGTCGCAGAGGCAAGTTGAATTCGGAGTTTGGCAGGATTCATGTTGCCTCGGTTATCAGGGACCAGGTTGAGCGTTTGCAGAGGATTCGTAAGGATGCCAGAATCATCATCATGGGCGATTTCAACGATGAGCCGCAGGACAGGAGTCTTCGCAAAACATTGGGCGCCGGTCCTGTCGGTGCGGTTGTTGAGCGGGACAGTCTGTACAATCTTTTTTATCGCCACGTAGGGGGCGAGTTGGGCAGTTACAAGCACGGCAAGAAATGGAACGTTCTTGATCAGCTTATAGTGTCGGGAAGTTTGTTTGACGTGCGTCGGTTTCACGTTTTGCGTGGCAGTGAGCAGATTTTCGTCCGAGATTTCATGTTGACCGGCGATCGTTCTGCGGGGAGAGTTCGTCCGAATAAGACTTTTTTCGGGTTTAAATATGAAGGCGGTTACAGCGACCACCTTCCGATAGTTGTCGATTTCGCTGTCGGCAAGTGATTATCTTTTTCGAATATTCCGAATACGGCAGCTCCGGAGCCTGACATTGCTGCGTACAGTGCACCGGCGTCGTACAATTCTTTTTTTGCCTGTTCGATTTGCGGAGCGAAGTTGAAGACGGGTTTTTCGAAGTCATTAACTAAAAGTTTTTTCCATTCCGCGATTGGCAGTCGGATGACGTCGCCGGTTGTGTATTCGGGTTTGTGCGGCGTTATGAGCGAGTATGCATTTTTTGTTGAGACGTAAGCTTGAGGCATCACGAGTACGACGTCGCAGTTGTTTAACGGGAGATCGATTGGGGAAAAAACGTTACCTGTTCCCTTTGCCAGCATCGGTTTGTTGTGTATGAAAAACGGACAGTCTGCACCGAGACGGGCAGCGTAATCTTCCATCGCATTTTCGGACAGGCCAAGTCCGGCGAAGTCGTTCACAAGTTTGATCATAAACGCTGCGTCGGACGATCCGCCCCCCAGTCCTGCGCCGGAGGGGATTCTTTTGTGCAGGAAGATGGACATTGGAGGGAGGTTGAAGTCATTGTCGAGCAATTTATGAGCTTTCATCACGAGGTTATCGCAATGATTTCCGTCGATTGGGATTCCGGTTTGTCGGAGGGTAGTTTGTCCGGTTTTCGAGGGTATTATTTCGAGGGCGTCACAGAGCGGAATGGGGTAGAAGACGGTTTCGATATTGTGATATCCGTCTGTGCGGCGCTCGATGACATTGAGTCCTATGTTGATTTTTGCATTGGGAAAGCAGATCATACGTATAAAATTTCGCACAAAGGTAATAAAAAACGGTTTGGCTGCGTGAGAAAAATCAAGTAACTTCGCACGCTAAAATCAATATGTATGGAAATAATGGACACAACTCTGCGTGACGGTGAACAGACTTCCGGCGTTTCGTTCGCACTCGCAGAAAAACTTCATATCACCCGACTGCTCCTCGAAGAACTCAACGTCGACAGAGTTGAAATCGCATCGGCAAGAGTTTCCGAAGGCGAACTCGAAACGGTGCGTAAAGTGATCCTGTGGGCGGAATCGAAGAATCTTGCCGAACGCATTGAGATACTCGGATTTGTCGACGGTAACGAATCACTTGACTGGATCAACAAGGCGGGATGCCGGGTTTTGAACCTGCTTTGCAAAGGCTCTCTCAAACACTGCGTTGAGCAACTGCGCAAAACGCCAAGCGAACACCTCAAAGATATAACCTCCATAATCGAGAGCGCGAACAGACAGGGAATAACCGTCAATGTTTATCTCGAAGACTGGTCCAATGGGATACAATACTCCCCCGATTATGTTTTCCTTTTGATCGATAACCTCAAAGATACGCCTGTCAAACGATTCATGCTGCCGGATACTTTGGGAATACTGAACCCTGAAAATACAGCCAAACTGTGCCGCGAAATAAGAATACGTTACCCTGATCAACATTTTGATTTCCACGCCCACAACGATTATGACTTCGCGGTGGGGAACTCTTTTGCTGCCGCATCGGTCGGTTTTGACGGCGTCCACACTACGGTCAACGGACTTGGAGAGAGGGCGGGGAATGCTCCTCTGGCGAGTATTGTCGCGATGCTGCACGACCAGTTGAAGATACCTACCGGTGTTGTAGAGAAGAAACTCAACCGGGTGAGCAGGATAGTGGAATCGTACTCCGGAATCAGGATTCCAAACAATAAACCCGTCATCGGCGATAACGTTTTTACGCAATGCGCAGGCGTTCATGCCGACGGCGACAGCAAAAACAAACTTTATTATAACGACCTGCTGCCCGAACGGTTTGGGAGGGAACGTGAATACGCGCTCGGTAAGACGTCCGGAAAGTCCAACATCAAGAAGAACCTTGAGGCGCTCGGCATCTCTCTCGACAGCGAGGCAATGAAAAAGGTGACACAGAGAATCATCGAACTTGGCGACAAAAAGGAGATCGTTACCCAGGACGATCTACCATATATTATTTCCGACGTGATGCATACCGGGACTTCGGAGACCGTCAAGATGGTTAATTTCTCGCTGTCGATAGCCCGTGGATTGCGTCCTGTGGCGACGATAAGGATACGTATAGACGGCAAGGACTATGAGGAAACGATGCCCGGCGACGGACAGTATCACGCTTTTTCGAAAGCTCTCTGGAAGATTTATACGGGACTTGGGAAACCCAAACCTGCGCTGACCGACTACAACGTCACCATCCCTGCCGGAGGGCGTACCGACGCTCTTGTGCAGACTACCATATCGTGGAATTTCAACGGCAAAGACTTTAAGACGCGCGGACTGGATGTGGACCAAACCGTCGCTGCGATTAAAGCTACTATGAGAATGTTGAACATGATTGAAAACATGTAGCGAGATTCAGCAGCCGTCGTAATTGCAATCTTTAACCAAATCGGGAGCTATTTCGGAGAGCGGCTCCATCACAAACCGTCGTTTTAACATCGAGGGGTGTGGGAGTGTAAGTTTATCCGTCTTCATTTTGATGTTGCCGGCGAGCAGGAGGTCGACGTCGATGATACGGTCTTTGTAGTTGTTGCCGGCGGTTTTGTCTTTTCGTCCTATTGCACGTTCAATTTGTTGGGTGAGAGAGAGGATTTCTTCGGGAGGCAGATCGGTTTCGACGGCGACGACCTGATTGAGGAATTTGTTGTTTGAACGGAACCCCCAGGGTTCGGTCTCGTGTTCTGAGGAGACGGCCTTGAGGGTTCCGATTTTTTCTTCGAGCAGTTTTCTTGCTTTTTGCAGGTTGAGGCTTCGGTCGCCCAGGTTTGAGCCTAACGAGAGATAGCAGATCATATGATCAGCATTGCATCGCCGTATGCGCCGAAGCGGTATCCTTTTTTTGCTGCGATGTTGTAGCAGTCCATGATTAGTTCGTGCCCGCCGAAGGCTGCCGTTTGGATGATCATTGTGGATTGCGGCATGTGGAAGTTAGTGATGTGACAGGTTGCCACTGAGAAGTCGTATGGTGGGAATATAAATTTGTTTGTCCATCCTTCGAAATCTTTGAGGAGGCCTTTAGTAGTGACGGAGCTTTCGATGGCTCTCATGACGGAGACTCCGACGGCGCAGACCTGGTTACCGGCTTCTTTTGTTTTGTTCACTTTTTTCACTGTTTCCTCTCCGATTATTATTTCTTCCGAGTCCATTTTATGTTTCATAAGGTCTTCGACGTCGATATCTCTGAAGTTACCGAGTCCGGAGTGAACGGTTATGTAGGCGAATTCGCATCCTTTTATTTCCATTCTTTTGAGCAGTTCGAGGCTGAAGTGGAATCCTGCTGCGGGAGCGATGACGGCTCCTTCGTTACGGGCGAACACTGTTTGGTATCGTTTTGCGTCTTCTGCTGTGACGTCACGTTTGATGTAGTCGGGGATAGGGGTTTCTCCGAGCGAGTAGAGCGCTTTTTTGAATTCGTCGTGGGGGCCGTCGAAGAGGAATCGGAGGGTACGTCCTCTTGATGTTGTGTTGTCGATGACTTCTGCGACAAGTGATTCGTCGTCGCCGAAGTATAGTTTATTTCCGATGCGTATTTTTCGTGCGGGGTCTACGAGTACGTCCCAGAGTCTGGTATCGGGGTTTAGTTCGCGCAGGAGGAATACTCCTATTTTCGCGCCTGTTTTTTCTTTACTTCCGCTCAGTCGAGCAGGGAACACCATTGTGTCATTAAACAGGAAGAGGTCTTTTTCTTTGAAGTATCCGAGGATTTCTTTGAATACTTTGTGTTCGATTTTCCCTGTTTTTCTATTTATCACCATTAACCGTGATTCGTCGCGGTTTTCGGCGGGGAACAGAGCTATCTGTTTTTCCGCGAGATTGAATTTGAATTGGGACAGTTTCATAATTAATAACTGAATAGAGGGTGCAAAGGTACGCAATTTATTTCAATTTCGGGTATAATTTTCCTGGGGTATATTTTGTCGTTTGGGAAACAATACTTACCTTTGCACCCGTTATGACGAGAGTAATAGCACATACAGACATAAATTTCTTTCCGACTACGTCGAAATATTTGGTGTTGTGGGATAATTTATTAACACACACACACACACACACACACACACACACACACACACACACACACACACACACACACACACACACACACACACA
>JAIRMF010000062.1 GCA_031258895.1 Dysgonamonadaceae bacterium
CAAAAACCGTTGTCGGTGTCAAAATCATCATCCCAGCTGTGATAGGAAATCAAGTGACTTGCATTAACGGTCCCGCCGAACCATTCGAAAGAATCATCACCGCAATACGATATCTGTACGTGGTCGATCGTCGTATCGCTGCCCACTGAACCTAAAGTTAAACCGTTGATCTCACTGTCCGTCTTGTAAGGATAACCGGCAAATTCAATGCGTACATATTGCAAAACGCCGGAATTGTCGCCGTCATCAGTTCCACCGTGATTGGCATTTACACCGCCTTCAATCGTCATTTCACTTGTGGCCGCGTTGTTTCTTGCCCTCCCGCAAATGATGACGCCTCCCCAATCAGATGCTTTGCGTTGCCCTTTGGGTTGCGATGATGTGAATACAATAGGCGAGGCTGCAGTGCCTTGCGCCATTATCTTGGCGCCGCGCTTAATGATGAGAGAAGAGCCGGTAGCAGCTATCTGACCGTCGTAATTTTTGTTGTCACCCTTGATAACCGTCCCCGGTTCAATCGTCAGTGTAGCGCCTTCCTCTACATAAATCCACCCGACCATGGTATAAGTACCCTTCTTAATAGTGTGCGATTCCTTGATGCTGAACTCCGCTTTCCCGTCGCCGATTTGCGTCTTGTTGGGACCGAAAAGGATCTGTTCTCCGCTTTCTTCCACAATTGGGTCGGAATCTTTGTCGCAACCGCACAGGAAAATTACTGTACAGACTGCCAAACCCAAACCGATTCTTTGAATTGTTTTCATCTTCATTTAAAATTAAATTGTTTATAATAATATTAACTGTTAATTGTCACTAATCACTGTCTCATAAGTTGATCTTAAACGTAACGGAAAAGTTCTGACCGGGATTGAAACGCTTGGTGGTTTGTTCGCGCTGCCGAATAGTTCCGTCGCTGCCGGTGAACTTTGGAAACTGCTTGTAAACAAGCGGCTGAGCCAATAAATCCCGAATACCTGCACTTAATTCAGCCTTTTCCCCAAATTTATAGCCGAATGACAGATCGATCACATGACGGGCCATTTCGTACATATCCGGCACATCGTTATCAACGCTACCGCCCTGGCCGCTGTTGGATCGTCCGATTCCCACAATACGCTTACCTATTGTGTTGTAAAGCAGACTAAGATTCAACCCTCCGGTCTGGTAAAAAATCCCAGTATTAACGATATAGGGCGACTGTCCCTGCATTGGACGGTCGTGTTCGATGCTGTTCTCCCCGAAAATCACTTTACTGTTGACAACGGCGCCGTTGAATGAAAGAGAAAAACGGGGCAGACCAATGAAATCCATACTTTTCCTTACGTCCAATTCCAGACCATAATTGTTGGCCTTTTCGGCATTTTCAAAGGTAAAAGTATAGGTTCCGCCGGCGTCGAGGTAAGTCCACTCAATCGGGTCGGTGAACCGTTTATAGAAAAGCGCTATGGAAACCATTTCTCCGTCAGAAGGATATATTTCGTAACGAATATCGAAATTTTGAATGTATGCCGCCTTCAAATTCGTGTTACCTCCAACGAAACTGAACAGGTCGAAGTCGTAGTATTTGGACGGCGATACTTCACGAAACTCCTGTCTGTTGATGGCTCGTCCGCAAGCTATCCGCAATAGGTGTTCTTTGTTGAAATGATAAGCAGCATTGACGGAAGGGAAAAAATCCGATCCGGTGTAACTGTGCGTTTCCTTCTGGCCGGAGGCAATTGTAACATAATTGTCGAGTTCCATATTATTGTTCTCATAACGAAGGCCGGCATAGATATTCAACCTGTCCAGCGGGAGATTCAATCCGAAATATCCGCTCCCGAGCCGATTACGACCAGTGTAGTTATTGATCTGGTTGCTCTCGTCGTATATATATAGTTTGTCGAACGAGAAATTTTCAGGTCGCATGATTTCCGATGTTACGTCGCGATACGGGAAATCTTCGGGCAAGTTTCGGAGGACCAGGTGATACTGAAAATAGCGCGTATTGTATTGCCGGTTACGAGATTCGGCGTAAATCCCGGCTTTCAGGGAAGGACGGAAACCGTCGAAAGCAAAATCACGACGATAATTTGCAGCTATGGAGTATATGTTTTCATCCAAACGGTTGAAATCACGGACAATATCGCCATGGTCAATGTAGAATTGACCTTTGTAGGGGTCTGCCGGTTTCTCCTCCCTTTCGATTTCCCGACGGTCGGGTTGGTTTCTATTGGCGTAGGCATAACCGGCTGTCCAGTCCAATTGGTGGCCGCCGGAAAGCATATGATTCCCACTTAGTTGACTGGTGTAACTTCCTCGGCTACTGTAAAAATACTCGGCTTTCTGTTCTATATTTTTTGAACTGACATTACGCCAGCCGGCTCGGTCGGTGTAGCGGTCGCGTCCTATTTGATTGAGCAAATTGCGAAATTCCAGCCGGTGCCGGTTGTTCATCCAGGTCATATTGAGTAATCCACCGGTTTTTGCTGTTGTAGTATATTGATTATCAATGTAGTCGTACAGACATACCGGCATATCTTCGCTTTTGTTGTATACTCCGAAGCGGGCGTTCGTGACATTGAAATATGTCTGTCGGGTATAACTGTAATTTAGTGCGGCAACCAGACCCAAACGACCTTTATCCGTTTTTTTGTAACGGTTTAACGCTAATGAAAAACGTTGGTCCGGTAGTGGACGTTTGGAATGAACCGTCCAATCGTTATTAAAACCGTTGCGAGTAACATCGGTGACTAAGGCTGCATCGCTATTGTCCATCCGTTGATTTGGAACTACGCTCCGCATGTCGCGGAATCCGTTGTCGAAACCCAGGATGTCCGTAGCGCTGCCTCTGGCATATTTAAAATCACGTAAATGAGTATTGACATTAAAATTAAGCCCGTAACTGATTTGAGTAGTATTTTCCGACGGCATATTTTTAGTGGAGACATTTACAAAACCGCCGGTAAAATCGGCCGGTAATTCGGGTGCAGGTGATTTAGCAATCATAATGTTTTCGATTTGACTACTGGGAATCATATCGAAAGCAAATGAGCGAGAATCGGCTTCCGAACTCGGCACGCCGTTATTGTTAATCCACACATTATTATATCGTTGTGCTAATCCGCGGGCAATGATAAACTTGTTGTCTAAAATAGAAATACCGGGAATACGTTTTATAACTTCCGAAGCGTCCTTATCTTGGGTGCGGGCTATTTGCTGGGAAGACACCCCACTGACAACGTTTAAGGCGGCTTTCTGTGCTTGGAGCATACTCAGTTCAGTGTTCATTTTGCGAACACTTACTACGGTTACTTCCTCCAGCATACGGGCCTCCTCTACCATTGCTATGCTGATTTCGACGGTTTGTCCTGTTGCGACTTCCAAGTTAGCTTCCGCTGTTTGATAGGAGAGGTAAGATGCTTTCAGGATGTATTTTCCAGCAGTTATTCCGGAGATAACAAACTTCCCGTCTATATCGGTAATTGCGCCTGCATTGGTATTTTCGATTAAAACGATTGCTCCGATAATGCTTTCGCCGCTTTTTTTATCGGTGATAATTCCTGTGACAGTTCCGGTTTGTGCATTAAGAGTGGCTATTTCCGCAAGTAAAAAGAATGTTAAACAGAGTCGTTTTATCATAAAAATGTTCCTGATTTATTTTCGGGAACAAAGGTCGGGATAAAAAATTACGTTTTTATTACAAAAAGGTAACATTTTTGTAATAAATTTCAAAATCATGAATTTAATTTTGAAATCACGACTTTAAAGCTCCAAGTATAATTACTTTGACGCTATTTTGAATGTATTGTGATTGTGGGGAATTGCGGTTACATTTCCTGCGACTTTGAATCTTGCTTTGTCTGATCTTCCATCCGAACGACTTTTTTGTTTTCAAACTGGCTTACACTCAATATAATACCGATGAATATACAAGAAACAAGCATTGAATTTATACCACGACTTATTAAGGGTAATGTCTGCCCGGTAACGGGTATCAGGTTGACAGTCATTGCCATGTTGACAAGCGCTTGAATGAAAATTATCAACGAACTGCCCATCACAAGCAATTTAGGGAACATCAGATTACACTGGCGTGCAATTCTTCCTGCCCTAATGAAAAGAATCACGTACAGTACGAGTACGGTTATGCCTCCGACAAATCCCATTTCCTCCCAAATGATGGCATATATGCAGTCGGAATAAGACTGGGGCAGAAAATCCCGTTGTCGGCTGTTGCCTGGAAAAACTCCTATTAGTCCTCCCCGTGTAATGGCAACCTTAGCCATCGTCATCTGACGATTATTGTCCCCAAGCGGAGACTTGTCCTCCAAATTGCCATCGGAATTACCTGTCTCCGGAGCAATCCCAAAGAGATATACGGCCAAATAGTCAACCGGAATATCCAACATCCTGAAAATACGATTCTTGGCCGTAACATACCGCGTAGTATACTTCTTTATATCTATAGTTAACGGCTTTATATATGGAGGTGACAGCTTTATAGGTTCTGTAGGTAAGAGAATTTTGTTCGGAGTTATCGCGATGAATACGGAAAACAAAACACCGAAGATTACAATGTCCCTTGTCAAACGTTTCAATTTGTCTGCCGGAAGTTGTCCTATGAATAATAGGGAATATATCGTCACAAACAAAATTATCCCGGAAGAAACGCTGTCAAACGAAATAAATATGCACATCGGGATAGACGACCAGATAATAAGCTTGTAAAAGATGTCTTTCCCTGTACTGTGAAATCTGGATATAAAAAATGCGGTCGCACCGATCAAACATGGCTTTGCCCATTCTGAAGGCTGTATTCCGTAAAGTGTTCGGGTGCTTTCATTGATCACTTGGCCGAACGATTTGGTGACAATGAGCAGAATACATACAAGAGGAATGCCGAATATCAAGACTGAAAAAAATCTCGGCGGACAGTTGCTAATCAGAATGACGATGATTATGCCGAAAGCGATAAATTTTGTATGGGTAACTATCGGTCGCCAATATTCGGTGTTAAATGTTAACGTGCTTGATGCACTGTAAACTTCGATAATAGAGATAAGGCAAAAAAATATGAATATGGTCCAGATTCCCTTGTCTCCGTTAAAAAATTTACCCGAAGTAAGCATATCGACAAGTTTTTTCCGAATATCTTGTGATTGTTCCTGTGGTTGGGTGTGCGTATGCATTGAGTCAGTGTTTATGTTAGGTATTGCCGGTTTCATGATTCATATTCAATTAAGCGATGTTTCACTAATATTTCAGATAAAACAGTAGTCATGTGATTGTCCCAAAGGGGCATTATTTCTTGTTTTTGTATTCTGCCAGACCATTGAGAAGGTAATTGATGTAGTTGTCGATATCTTTACTGTATGCACGTGAAGGAGCGACAGGTATTCCCGCATTGTCGAGCAGTACATAGAACGGTTGTGCGTTTGTTCCGAATTTCAGGCGTTGAAGGTAACTCCAACGGTCACCCACTGTGCGAAGTTTTCGTAATTTCCCCGATTCGGTTACTGCAATTATATCGGGAAGGGGTGTTTTGTCATCAACATAGAGCGAGATCAACACGTATTCATTGTCGATAATGCTTTTCACACGTGAATTTGACCAGACGGTTACTTCCATTTCTCGGCAATTTACGCAGCCATATCCGGTGAAATCAATCATGACGGGTTTGCCGTTTCGTCGTGCATATTCCATCCCTTCTTCATAATCATAAAATTTAGGACGCACTTCACCCTCGTATAGATTGAAATCTTGGGTGTAGAGAGGCGGAGCAAAAGCGCTGACTGCTTTTAACGGCGCACCCCACAAGCCGGGAATCAGATAAACCGCAAATGAAAGCGAGATTATGGCCGGAAATAAGCGGGGTATCGATACATGTTTCGATTCACTGTCATGGGGAAATCGGATTTTGCCGAGCAAATAAAGACTCAGGAGTGTGAAGATTACTATCCACAGAGAGAGGAAGACTTCGCGGTCGAGGATGCCCCAACCATAAGACAAATCGGCTACGGAAAGGAATTTAAGTGCGAGGGCGAGTTCGAGGAACCCTAAGACGATTTTCACGGAGTTCAGCCAGCCTCCGGACTTGGGAAGGTTTTTCAGCCATAGGGGAAACAGCGCAAAGAATGCAAACGGCAATGCGAGTGCGATTGCGAATCCCAGCATCCCTATTGCCGGACCTTTTATGTTGCCCTGTCCGGCTGCTTCAACTAGCAGCGTTCCGATTATCGGGCCGGTGCATGAGAATGATATCAGAACAAGGGTAAACGCCATAAAGAATATGCTTGCCGGACCGGTCATGGATTCTGCCTTACTGTCGATTTTACCGGACCATGACGAGGGTAAAACAAGTTCAAAGGCGCCGAAGAACGATATTGCGAAGATCAGCAAAAGGGCAAAAAACAGCAGATTGAATACGGCATTTGTAGAAAGGCTATTCAATATGCCTGCGCCGAAAATTGCCGTAATAAACAATCCAAGTAGGAGGTATATTACGATTATTGATAGCCCGTACATTACGGCATCGGCGATGGCTTTTCTTCGATTGGATTTAGAGCGTTTCAGGAAGAAGCCGACAGTCATCGGTATTACAGGCCAGACGCAGGGCGTGAGCAGTGCGAACAAGCCTCCGATGAATCCTGCAATGAAGATGTAGAGCCATGATTTATCCGTGTGGGGAGTATTTTCTCCGAATTGTGACAGTTCGGCTATTACCGGACGCCATAAATCCGAAGGCAGATCTGATGGCTTTAGACTTTTGTCTTCACCGCTGCTAACATCGGAGTTTACGGTTGATTCAGGCAGGTTGTCGGCTACAAGCCGGAACTCTTCTTTATCGGGTATGCATTGTTCATTGTTGCAGGTCATGTAGTTGATAACGCCTTCTATCAGGAAGTTTTCACGATCCGTTACGGCAAGTTTCTGCTTAAAAACGGGATTTTCGGCGAACCATCTGACTTCTGTTTGGAATATGTTGTCGTATTTGCTTTCGATTTTAGATTTGGTTGTAATCGTGCCTTTAAGTTCCGCTCCGACGACGGTTTCAAATGTAAATTCTGTTGGAAGCGGACCGCCTTCAGGCGTTGTAATATCGTAAAGACGCCAACCGTTATCAACTTTTGCCAGAAAGACAATTTCATCGGCCTCGTTGATATGATATTCCCATTTCACAGGAGTCTCAATTTGGGCATTAAGATTCAATGTTGAGGATATAATCAGGGAGAGAGCGATTAGTTTGACATATTTCATACTGAAAATAATTTGCGGTAAGATTACTTGGAACACTTTTGCGGTCAGATATCGAATGTTTTTCAATTGATTATTATATCCATCGCCGTTTTGATTGTTCTTTCGCTACCATCTGGACCACGTGCAACTACACCTCGTATAAAGACATGAGAGCCTTTTGCTCTGCCTCGGAGCATAGTTTTTTGTTCTTCCGTGAACCGTCCGCCTTGTGCGGTAGCTTTCACATCGTAGCCCATTGCATCGAGATACATCACATCGAACTTAACGGCCGTGAAGGGTACATTCAGGACGCCGTCATCTATTGCAACCGTGATTGCCTCGGTCGCCAGCAGGGTGGACTTGCCTAATGCTCCGCCCTCGAATTTTTCCAGATTACCTTTTGTATCTTTTACCGTCAGGAAGACTGAGGGTGGGGGCAGGGGTCGGACTTTGAATGTTGTCTTTGCCATTTCCTGCGTTCGTCCGTCGGCAGTTTTTGCCATGACCGATACGACCGTTTCTTCTCCCGCTTTTGCGGGTCGTGCGATCCATACGTCATCCGATTCTCGTGTAAGTGTACCGTTAGTCATTGTAGCCGTCACGTTGTGGCTAGGGATACCGGGGACTGCTATTTGGAGGTTGTTTTCTATGCCTGGGTAAAGCACATTCATCAGCAGAGAGGCGACGGTTGCCGATTGTGGGATGACCGAATAGGAGGTTTCGAATTCACGGCGGAGAGTATTTCCGTTTCCGGTAGCGAGTTCGATATATCCTTTTACCGGGAAGTTTCCGGTCGTGTTGGTTGCCGTTGTAAAACGTCCGTTTGCATCTTGCGGTAACAGTCTACCGTTTACGAATACTGTCGGGCGTTGTGTGGAGTCGATAGCGGTAGCCACGATGTCCGCCACATAGTTTTGCCCTCGCATCACGATTTGCGACCGCGGGATGACTTGCGCTTCTATTGTATTGACTCGGAAGTCTTTTATATCTATATTTTTGAGAAGGTCGTTTAGCACTTCGCCTTCCGCGTATCGTATATCGCTTTGCAGTTTAGTGAGCAGGGTCACGGCGGCTGCGACGGGCATTTGAAAGAACATGGATTCTTCCCAGGTCTGTTTATTTTCTCTTGCGTTATCAGAAAGTTCGGTACTGAGATTGTTTTCGATAATGTTTTTGATGGACTTGTCTACCACCATTGAGGAGATATATTCGCGGTAGGCGTTAATTTCGGTTTTCAGTCTGGCGCCGTCAATTTTACCCTGTTCGAACATTACCTCGTACGAGGCGTTGAGGTCATCGGGATGTTTCAGGTTTTCGGGGTCTCCGTTTTTGCCGTCGGACTTTTGTACGATACGGTATTTAAGGTTTTGGGTGTAGTTGTAGAGGGAGTCGGACTTTGCTTTTACCTGTTGGGCGCGGTCGTACCATATCTGTGTTTTTTCGGGGTTTTGCAGATGATAGGCGTCCAGGTCTTCGAATATTCTTTCATTGCGGGAGGAAGAGGATGAGACGGTACGCAGCAATCCGGACTCGACGAGTTTGAATCCGTCCAGGACTTCTGTTGAGACATTAAGGGCTAACATTCCGATGAAAACCAGATACATCAGGTTGATCATCTTTTGCCGTGGGGAATTGGGATTATTTGCTGCCATCTTTTAGTAGTTTAATGTCTGGTCGGATGTTGGATTGGGGTTTGGGTTGGGGAAATTGATGCTGCCGGATCCGTACATGTTCATGGTCATTGCGTTTAGCAACCTGTTGTATACGCCATTGAGGGCGTGCAGTTGTTGGGCCATTTTTTCCGTTTCGGTACGGAACACGGAACTGTCTAAGATTGAGCCTTCATAGAGGTCTTTTATTCTCATCAGCCCTGCATTAATCCGTTCAATGGCGTCTATCTGGGAGCTTACTCCTTTGAGTTGTATTTCATATATTGTGTTCAGGCCCTGAATATTTCTGTTCAGCGCTTCTATTTGATGTACATATCCGTGGGAATGTTTATTGATATCGTTAGAGTTGTCGGTTATGCTTTTGTAGGAGTCGAGCAGGACGTCGGAGACTGAAGTCAGGCTGGACGTCACCTCATTGAATTTGGTCATTGTGTCGGACATATTTTGCAGTCTGTCCATATATTGTTGTGTAGCGTCCGTCATTTCGGCCATTCGGGAGAGTTGGTCGGCTGCTGCGGCCATTTTTCTGATACTTTCGGTAAGCGCGTTACTGTCTTCTTCTGACAGGTTTACGGCATTTGGAATTCCGAATGAACTTTGCACCTGTCCTGGCGTCATATTCTCTACCGCCTCGACTGCGCTTTGCGCTTTGCCTGTCGGCTGTTGGCCGTTGCTTTCGCTACCTGCGTTACCTGTCCCTGTCCCACCGCCGGGGCCGAACGATGCGCCGCCGATGACAACCACTCCGCCTCCGCCGGTACCCGAAACAATGCCGTTGCCGTCGAAATTTTCTTCGCCGTTACCGGAACCGATAACAACCGGTCCGCTGCCTGCGTTACCGGAGCCGCCGCCTTTGCCGAACACGGGACGTTCTTCCTGTTCGTCTCCCAGTACCGGGAAAACGCGGTCCCACTCATATTCCTGTGCGGGACGGTCAAACGCCGAGATGGCGAATACTCCGGCCTCCGTTATCAGCCCTACGTAAAGCAGGAGGTTTCCGAGTCCGAACGGCCAGTGCATCAGTTTTGCGAGGACGCCGATAATAATTATTGACGCTCCTATTCCGTAACATACCTGGAACAGGCATCTGCCGCTCTCGCCCGAGAGGACTTTTTCGATGATGTTTTTTGTTCTACTTTTGAATCCCATGACTTCTAAATGTTGATATTGTTAACCTAATAACGGAATTATTTGCTATTTATTTTCCGGTGTGCAAATTTTTTATTGTTAATTTTTACGCTGCATGTTTATTGACCTTGTTTGGGGTTGCAATGTTTTTTATCCGTTTTTGCATCGAAATAAAAATAAGGCTGACCGTCGGGATGCGGATTTGTATGAAAAGTTTCGGTCAGGACGGGGAAGCCTGACGTCTCGCTGCAATCCTTTTTTACGGTGACAAAGGTACGGTTTCCTTTTTAAATGGCAA
>JAIRMF010000143.1 GCA_031258895.1 Dysgonamonadaceae bacterium
GTTCATAGGACGAGAGCGTAAAAAAGTGTTCGAGATGAAATCGTTCATCGAACAAGAGGGCGCCGAAGCGTTCAGGGTAAAATTGTTCATTGAACGAAAGCGTGCCGAAGCGTTCGGGGCAAAATTGTTCATCGAACGAAAGCGTGCCGAAGCGTTCAGGGTAAAATCGTTCATCGAATAAAAGCTCACCGAAGTGTTCGGGGCAAAATAATTCACAGGAAGAAATCGTGTAGAAGTATTCAGCTAAAATAAAGTCGCTTCCCTAAAAGAGAACGACGCTTTCAGATAAAATAAAATTACTGCCCTAAAAGGGAACTATAGCTTCAGCTAAAATAAAAGCGCCATCTCAAAACGAGATGACGCTTTCAGCTTTGTATAAAACTATGAGTTGTGTTTCAAAGAAAGAAGCAGAGGCTACTTCTTTACACGATAATCAAGGGCCGGAGCACGATCCCCAAGCAAAGGCGCGTACCGGAAGTCAGCACCCCTCCTCTTATAAAATTCATCCTTCGCCGAATTTACTAACGAAGTGTTCGAATAAAGGTCGATCGCGGTCAAAGCAAAGACACGAGCTGCGTTGAGAAGTCCCTTGGTGCCGATGGTAGTGCCGGAGGACGCAACGTTCTGCCAGCTGTGTCCCGCGCTGCCGGGAATAAACACGGCAGTGTTAAAACTGACGGTCGGAACGTTCCAGCTGACGTCGCCTACGTCCGTAGAGCCGCCTCCAAATGACGGACGCTCCTCACGTAAAGGCTGAACGGCAGCAACTTGACGCAGTATTGTGTCGCTTAAATTCAGTCCTGCAACAATATGACGTGCAAATTCGTTTTCCCGTTCATCATAAACAACGCCGCCGACACGCTCAAGGTTGCGCTGAACAAGCTCCTGTAGAGTTCGATTTCCCAACAGCTCGTAAAAACCGGCGACAAGCTCGGAGGAAACCAAAGTCTGCGTGCCGGTTGCAGCACCTTCCGCAGCTTGATTCACCCACTTCGTCAGCTCTTCGAGTATATCGCGTTTAGGGCTGCGAATGTAGTACGAAACCTTGGCATAGTCCGGAACAACGTTGGGAGCCTCGCCGCCGTTCACGATCACGTAATGAATGCGCGAAGAAATCGGGATATGTTCACGCAGCAGGTTCACCATGAAGTTGAAAGCCTCGACGCCGTCCAATGCAGACCGCCCTTTATCCGGAGAACTTGCGGCATGAGCCGGAACGCCATGAAAAGTGTAGTCGATCATCCTGATAGCCGTGCCGGAGCCGACAGAGACAAGGTTGCCGGAGCCGGGATGCCAATCAAGCACGACGTCAACGCCCTCGAAAAGCCCCTCGCGAACCATATACACCTTCCCGCCGCCGCCCTCCTCGGCAGGAGTCCCAAAGACCTTGACCGTACCGGCAACGAGATTCGTCTCAAGCCACCGTTTGATAGCCACAGCGCCCGCGACAGACCCGACCCCGAACACGTTATGTCCGCAGGCATGGCCATTACCGCCCTCAACCAATGGTTTACGGTACGGAACAGTGTCCTGGGAAAGTCCGGGAAGTGCGTCAAATTCGGCAAGTATCCCGATGACCGGAAATCCATGTCCGTAAGTGGCAACGTAAGCGGTAGGCATTCCGGCTACGCCCGCCTCAACAGCAAAACCGTTCTCCAAAAGGTGAGACTGATGCAGCGCCGAACTGAAAGTCTCCTGAAAACCGAGTTCCGGATGAGACCATATCTGTTTCTGCAACGTATCATACGTATCGAAAGAAGCGTCAAGATAGGTTGTCGCTGCGTTTTTCGGCGGCAACTTTTTACTAAAAGGCGTCTTCGCTGAAAGGCTCGTGCACGTTACGAGCAGGCACAGAAATAATGTTGAAGTAATTTTCATATTGTAAGTTT
The DNA here is from genome assembly GCA_031258895.1 of Dysgonamonadaceae bacterium. Classification (GTDB taxonomy): domain Bacteria; phylum Bacteroidota; class Bacteroidia; order Bacteroidales; family Azobacteroidaceae; genus Azobacteroides. The sequence goes on from JAIRMF010000143.1 coordinate 1,890, forward strand.
ATTAAGTGGTGGGAGTTTTTTAAAAATCATTAAGGTCATTAAGATAATTAAAGTCATTAAGAAGAACTCGTTTAAGATTATGCAGGTCACTGAGGTTATCGCGGGGAAATCGTTTAAGGTTATTCAGGCAATCGAATTGACGTCGTTATTCTCAACGCCATTCAAACCGTTAAACAAAATCCCCCTTGAGCGTTCAGCAAATATCATTCACGGACGCCATATGTGAAAGAGCCGCTCTTCACCTGATCGCTCTCGAAAAATTCACGCTCGCAGTCCGCGTCCCCCCACAGCAGGTTTTTTGTTATGCGGTGAGAAGTGGTACGGGAAAAATTCTCAATGTTGGTCGTATCAACCACATCGCAGTACAAAGACGCAAAACGCGCAAACCAGGGATGCAAATCGAAATACCCAAGCCACGCCTGAGCGTAAGGACAACGAACCTCCCCGGACGAAGAATCCCACTTTCGCCAAGCCACCGAAGGCAGATCGGTGAGCCTGTCAAAGCTCTCAACATCAGTCGAGAGGCCCAGCGACAACGCCTTCTCCCTCATCCTATCAGTCCGGTCAAGCGCAAGATTAAAAATGGCTCTCCGAGTCAGCTCGTAAGCCTCGTCCTGACCAAAAGCGCCGACGAGAGTTTTACAAAAATTAAAATACAACATCGCAAAGTGTCGAGCCGCCTTCCGGACCTCCAGCACCGTATACTGCTCCGCATCAGTTCCCGCCGAGACGCTCGGCCACGCCCGCAACGTGACCCCGGAGGCCAACACGCCTACCGAGGTCAATCCCAATGCCCGAACAAAAGCCCTCCGAGTCTTCATCGCCATCCGTTATCCGTTATTCAACCGCCAATCGTGTGCGTAGTCAATCACAGAACGCAACCTCTCATACGGCACGTCGCTCGGCACCGTACAGTCCGCACCAAGAATGAAGTTGGGCGGCGCAGCGCGCAAAACCCTGTCAACCTCGGCCAACACGTCCGAATCAGACCCGTTTATCAACACGCCCAATCTGTCCAAACCGCCCATGACAGGTCTCCGAAAGGTAGACTGAACGTCCCTCAGATCAACAGGCGTGCCGTCCAGCAACACGTTCGGGGCGTTGACAATACTGCCGGGATATGATGCAAAACGCCTAATATCGCTGTAATACGCCTCGCCATAATCGCAGACATGCAAAATGTTCACCAAAGCCCTATCGCTCGCGTGCTTGGAAACCTGAAGGTCGTACGGAACAACAGAGCGTTCGAAAAGTTCGCCCTCGCCGAAATTGTGCGAGTTGCCCCCCTGCGTCGAGATATAAAAACCGTCCGCACCACGCAGGATAGCCTCGTCAATATAATTAATGATGCTTTCCGTAATATTCTGCAAACCCTTCGCAGCAGCATCCGGATCCAGAGCAATATGCTCAAGAGCAGCGCCACCCACAGTCTGCTGCGCAACCGTCAAAGGCGAATAAACCGTCGGCAAAATCAACGCCTCAGACTTCAACTCCTTCGCCAACGCCTCAATAACTGCCAACTGAGGCTCAAAGAACTTTTTCCCATAAACAGGAATCTTCGCCCAGTCCTTCGGGCCCTTCACATCCCTAAGGTGAGGGACAACAATCTCATACTGCACTTTTACAAAGTCCATATTGGTAGCCCTGAAAAACTTCAGATGGCTATCGATCGCGCCCCGACCAAGCTTGTCGTCAAAATGCAGAAAAAAGGCGGCAGGCACATAGTCGTTGGGTTTCGACAGGTCCAAAACGGCAAGAACCTTTTCACGCTTGCTAATCGTATTGCCAGAATAGTTCACACGCTTAGTCTCCCCCGAAGCCCTCTGCGAAGACGCTACAAGCGACCCAATACCCGACGAATAAAGCCCCAAGCCCCCAAACGCATACATACCCGTTCTCAGAAAATCTCTCTTTTTCATGTTCATCTATTTAAATGTTATCGATAAAAAAATTATTCAACCGTTGATAATACGCCAGTCATGCACATAGTCTATCACAGAACGCAACGTCTCCCAGGAAGTATCCCCGGGAAGCGTGCAGTTCGCAGCAAAAATAAAATTCTGAGGCGCATTGTTCGAGAAAATATCGTCAATCTCGCGCCTGATCTCGCTAAACCCGCCACTAACAATCACACCGCCATGATCAAGCCCGCTCATAACAGGCCGCCCAAACAGCCGCTCGACAGCCCGCAGATCAGTTCGACTCCCATCGTTCAACAAGACAGGAGGGTTTATCACACTGCTCCGATAATTCGTCAAATGGTCAAGCTCCTGATACGTATTCTCAGGACTGCAAATATGCAGAATATTAAACAGCGTGCCGCCCGTCGCCTCCTCGAATATCGCCTCGTCAAACGGCCGGATAACCCTATCAAACAAAGGCGTATCATAAAACAACGCCGTGTCGCCCCCGTGAGTGGAAAGATAAAAACCGTCAACCCCCAACTTTATCGACTCCCTGACGTAATAAAGAATGTTTTCCGTCAACAAACTCAAGCCCCTCGTAACAGCATCCGGATTCTCCCTCACATGCTTCAGGTACGTCTCAATCCCAACAACCTGACCTGCCAGCAACAACGGCGAATAAACAGTGGGAATAATCAAAGCCTCCGATTTCAACTCCTTAACAATCTCCCTGATAACAGCCAGCTGCGGCTCAAACAGCTCCTTGCCGTAGGTCTTTATTTTCCCCCAATCGTTCGGCGTTCTTATCTCGGGCTGAGCAGGAAGAACAGTCTCATACTGTATCTTGGAAAAATCCATGTTCGTGGCGCGGAAAAAATCAATGTGAGTCTTAACGGCGCCCGCCCCAAACTTGTCCGAAAAGTGCATGAAAAAGGCGGCAGGCACATAAGCGTTAGGTTTGGAACGGTCAAGCACCGAAAGCATCCTCTCACGACGGTTTACCCTGCTCACCGAATACGACCGCAAAGACTCGGACAACCCCGAAGATTTCCCGCCGGACCCGTTCACGCAAGAACCCAAACCCAGCAAACCCAGGCCACCCGCAGCATAAAGCCCGGTCCTTAAAAATTCTCTCTTCTTCATCTCGTTATATGTGTTATTTGTCACTGTAACCCGGTTCATAGTCCCTGTACGGATTCTCGCCCTCACTGTCCTCGTAGCCCCAGTTCTGTTCAAGATTGGGATTCAAATCCAACTGCCGCTGCGGCAACGGGTACAGATAGTGCTTCGCCTCAACACCCGGCTTCTGCAAAACAACAGTCCGTATCAACTTGCGCCACCGAACAAGATCAAACCAGCGATGACCCTCAAGGATAAACTCAAGCCAACGCTCGGAATGTAAACTCTCCCGAAACTGCTCCTTAGTCAGGTCAGACAAATCATACGGCGAGGAAACATCCACAGGCTGACGGTAAGCCCTGCGACGGACACGGTTGATAGCCTCGTACGCCCCAGCCGTAGGCCCGTTCAACTCGTTCTCAGCCTCCGCCTTAATAAGCAAAACTTCCGCATAACGTATATAAGAATTGTTGGTGTTGTAACCACCCCATTGAGTAGTCGAAAAGTTCAGCGTGTCAATATACTTCCTGAAAAGAGGCGTCCTGAACGTAAACCGCGAACCGGTGTTCGGATTCCACAAAGACTTGGCAAACGAACCGTACTTGCGCTGGTCGGCGTCGTCAATCTCCTCGTAAAACTTAACGTCGTTCACGATCAGCACAGGCTCCGAATCACTCCAACCCATAGCAAACGTACAGTGCCCGGTAACATTGTTCATGTTGGCGTGCTGAACGGAAAAAATATGCTCTTTGCCGTTCTTCTTGTCCACCGTGAAATTGTCCACAACCTCCTCCACAAGACTGTAATAGCCGGACGCAATAACCTGATCGGCATACTCTATCGCCGCCCTGTAAAATTCATCCTTCCTCGCACGTCCCTCAGGCGAATCGGTCTGCGCCCAGGTAAGATAAACTTTCGACAGAGTGGCCAAAGCCGCACCTCCCGTCGCCCTGCCTTCGGAATGATACTCCTGAGACAACGCAGCGGCATCTTTCAAGTCGCCGACAATTTGTGCGTAAACATCGTCGACCGGAGTCCTCGGCTCCCCTTCACCCTCGCCGTCGTGCAAAACCAAAGGCACAGGGCCCCACCAACGAACGATATTGAAATAGAACAACGCGCGCAAGAACTTCGCCTCGTTGATGAACTGCGCTTTCCTTCCCTCCGGAATATCGTCGGCGCTTTCCGTCAGCTTGTCGATAACGATATTGGCGCGGTTGACGCCGGTGTAAGCCTCACTCCATCCGGTTCTCATAAAATCATTGTTCGACGATATATTGAAATTGCTTATCTCACGGATATGCGCCGAATTGGTGTTCGCCCCCGCCTTCACATATTCCGAAGCCAAATCGCCCAGATAAACGGTCTGATTGTTGTACATCCCATAAAATCCCGATGGAGGCGTGAGTATGGCGTAAACGCCGTTGAGAGCCGTCAAAGCGTCGCTCTCCGTCTTGTAAAACTGATTCTTGTCTATCGAACTGCTCGGAAGAACTTCCAAGTCCACACAAGATGTCAGTACCGACGACGCAAAAATTACTGCTAAAAATATTTTTTTCATATGATTATATTGCTGATTGATTATAATGTTAGATTTATTCCGAAAAGAACAGACTTGGATGAAGGATACGTCCCAAAATCAACACCCTGATAAAGACCGTTGTTCTCATCCACGCCGTTCCTGTTTGACTCCGGATCATATCCCGTGTACGGCGTTATAGTAAAGAAATTTTGAAGGGACGCAAAAAGCCGGATCTTAGCGTCTTTGGTTACCTGCCTGAAAGGGAAAGTATAACCTATCGTGATGTTCCTCGCCTTAATAAATGACGCATCCTCAACATAACGGTCGTCCGTAACTATCGAAGTCGAATTGGTCGCCTTCGCTATCGTGTTCGACGGATTGGTCGGCGTCCAACGGTCGGCAACGGTTGCAAGAGAATTGTAAGCCGTGCTCGTCTTCTCAAAACGTGTACGAAGAGAATTAAAAAGCTTATTGCCGTAACTTCCGTGAAGCGCGAGAAACAAATCCCAACGCCTATACGACAGCGAAGTATTCAACCCTCCGGTAAATTTCGGCTGGCTGTTACCCAGAACCGTACGGTCGGCCTCGGTGATCAGTCCGTCGGGAACTCCGTTCGGTCCGCTAATGTCCTCATAGCGGGCTACCCCAGGCTCCAACGCCTCTGAGGTCTGAACGGGAAACTTGCTTATGTCGTCGTCCAACTGAACAATGCCGGCAAACTTGTAACCGTAAAAACTGCCAAGCGGTTCGCCTACCTTCACAATCAAAGGCGAGATGTAGTTCAACGTGCCGACGCCCTCAAAAGACGGAATAAACGATTCAACATTGCCCAGACTCTCTATACGGTTGACATTGTGAGCGAGGTTAAGACCGACACTCCACCGGAAATTTTTGCGGTCGATGATCTTGGCGTTCGCCTCAAATTCAATGCCCCTGTTTGAAACGCTTCCCGCATTACGCAACGCCGAAACAAACCCGCTGACGTCTTCCACCGGTACATCGAGCAGCAGATCGCTCGTCAATTTGTAATATGCGTCGAAGACGAAAGTAAGACGGTCATTGAGCAAGCCTACATTCGCTCCGAGATTGTAAGAAACGGTCTTTTCCCATCTCAAATTGTCGTTTGACTGATTTTCGAGGATGTAGGCAGTGGTTGGCACATCATTAAAATAATATGTTGTCGGGACGATGTTGGCAATATATCTGAAATCGCCTATCTCCTGATTCCCCACCGTTCCGCCGCTCAACCTCAGCTGAAGATGACTTACCTTCCGTCGCCAGTCGGCCAAAAACGATTCGCGGTCGATATTCCACGACAAACCGAGCGAAGGAAAATATCCCCACTGATGTCCCGGCGAAAAACGTGATGAACCGTCAGCCCGAAAAGTAGTCGTTGCGTTGTACTTCTCCTTGTATGAATAGCTCGCACGGGCCAGATAGGAAGTGAGCGTCGAGATGTAAGCCGAACTTGTAGGCCAGTCGGCGGTGGAACCGCTTCTGAGGTTATTGTATCCCGTCGCGTCGTTTGCGAATCCGTACGAACCGGCACTGAAAGCTTTGCGGTCGGTACGTTGTGCGGTATATCCGGCAAGAGCGGTCAGCGTGTGATACCGATTGAAAGTCTTGTAGTAGTTCAACGTGTATTCGGTCTGCCACGCATATACCGTTTTATGCCCGATGGATGCAACTCCCTGCCTCTGTGCCCCCGGAAAAGTATACGACGGCGCATAGTTGCTTTGTTTTGTGTTGCTCAGGTCAGAGCCGATGTTAGCTTTCAGTTTCAGAGCGTCAAGTAATTCGTATTCTGCAAACAGGATGCTCAGTACTCGTGTGTTTTCGGTCAATTCTGTAACGTTTGCAAGGTCGGATATGGGGTTTGTAATCTTGCCGTTATAGGTAACCGTTGAAAGCACGTTCGGCTCATAATTGAAGGAACCGTCGGGATTGTAAACCGTAACAATCGGGGGCGTGTTTATGGCTGCTATCCATGTGTTAGGTTCGTTGTTCTCGTTACGGTTGCTCAACCCGTTGAGTTGGACGAAACTGCCGGTAGCGTTCAGACCGATGTGCAGTTTTGGTAACACGTCGCGTTCGAGATTCACACGCCCGCCGTAACGTTTCAGGTCGGTGCCGAGAATAATCCCTTCCTGTGAGCCATAGTTGCCGGAAACAGCATACCGTGATTTATCGTCTCCGCCGGTAAACGAGAGTTGGTGCGTTTGCTCGGAACCTGTTCTCAGGGCGGCATCCTGCCAGTCGGTCGTTTCTGTGGGGACAGGCAACAAATCGGTTATACCTTCTCCTGTCCGTATCTCGTTGTAGAGTTCTGTCCACTGTTTTGCATCGAGAAATGCTACTTTTTTTCGGATTGACTGATGGCCGAAACTTGCCTGATAGTTCACGTTATTTGAACCTTTCGAGCCTTTTTTTGTCGTGATGACAATCACTCCGTTTGCCCCGCGCGTGCCGTAAATGGCGGTTGCCGCAACATCTTTCAGGACGTCAATACTCTCTATGTCGGCAGGATTGATTGCCGTCAGCGGATTCAGTGTTGCGTCGCTGCTGCCTGCTCCTGTCTTCGTGGCGCTGAAATCATTGTAAATGATGAACCCGTCAATCACATAAAGCGGTTCATTGCCGCCGGTAATGGAGTTTCCACCTCGGATACGAATAGTTGAAGTCGCCCCCGGCTGCCCTGAGGTCTGGGAAACGTTAAGCCCTGCAACGGCGCCGCTCAGCGTAGTTTCGATTGAGGGCGTTATTTGTGCCAGCCTTTCTTTGGAAACGGAAGTGATAGCGCTCGTAAGTTCTTTTCTCGTTTGTGTTCCGTAGCCTACCACCACTACCTCATTGAGGATGCTTTCGTCGACGAGAGAAACGTAGACCGGCTCGCCCGATTCGTAGACTTCAATTTCTTGCGTCCTGTAACCTATAAAATCAACCTTGAGGGTTGCAGGAAGCGATTTTACCGTGACCGCGAACTGTCCGTCAATGTCTGTCACATCGCCCGTAGGGGTACCTGCCACAGAAACGCTCGCACCGATGATAGGCTCTTCCGTGCGTCGGTCAACCACTGTTCCTTCTATTTTTATTCCGTTTGACTGCGAAAAAGCGGCAAGAGGGAACAAGATGAAGGCTAATAGAATTTTTTTTCTTAACTTTGCCATACTTAATTTTTTTTATCAGAGCGTTTCCTCTTTTTTCTGTTGTGAAACAGGTTTTGGAGGGAACGTTTTTTTTGTTATTAAATCTTATGTATTATCGTTGTGCAAGATTTCTGTCTTCGACTTTCAGCAGACCGAACTGATGATTGAAAATCTGTCCTTCCGTCCGTACCCACTGTAAAAACTTCCGGATCTCGGTATTGTCGGCGTCTGTTGTTTCGAACCGCAGTTCTTCTACCGGGATGAGGTCTATTTTCTTTTTTTCGAGTAATTCGAGCATTCTGTCCAAGTTTGATCCGTCGAGAATTTCGCTGTATTCTTTTTTCAAATCGAGTGGCAGGATGGCGATTTCTTCTTTGAGTTGGCGCGAGCGGAGATCGAAGACATAATTGAGGAAATTAAAACTGACGCCCGAACTGTCTTTTGCGACGGCACTGTTTAGGAAAATGTCGTCTCCTGCAATTCTTTTGCCTTTTAGATCTTTCGGATTGAAGCCGAAACATCCGGCGAATGCGAGGCAGCAAGACTGCCGGCTGCTGCCTGCGTATACGGTTGCCCGGTGTTTGCTTTCTTTTTCCGGTTGGTAGTCGTCGTCAAGGATATTTTTTTCGAAATAAAGTTCTTTCAGACGTTTGCCGTTCAGTTTTTTCTTTTTCAGGTCGGGAATCAGGCTGCTGTTTTTCCCTGCGACCGGCAGGACGGCGTATCTGGCAACCGTTTGTGCATCGGAATTTTCTTCCTTTCCGAAGACGGATATTTTGACGTCGGCGCCTGATTCTGTTCCGTCCACGATTTTGATTTGCATTCGGGGATTAATTTTTGAATATTCGGCAACCCATTTTTCCGTCAAGGGGGTTACGAACTTTGCGCTACAGATTGTAAAGCTGTCTTGCGTTTTTGCCGGTGCGGCCTGGATGACGCCTGCAAGGGCTAATAGAACCGGTAATTTCATGTTGAGTTTCATGTTGTTTTGTTATTATATTTATACTGTTTGAAAACTGATGTTTTTTCGACTGCAAAGGTACAACATGGAACAGGGGCTTGTCAATACCATAAATAGGGTATTTTTAAAATAAATCCGATTTAATGATGCGCCCCCCTGGTGGAAGCAGGACGGATTATTATTAAATACAAAAGGAATGGGGTCGGTATTTTACCGAACTCATTCCTTTTAGTTTAGCTTGGGGATAGTTGTTGTTATTGTTGCGAATTGCACGCAACCCGGAAGCCGATAGTGAAGCCGCGGTGGTACGGGGGGGAGTCGTTGTGGCGAATCGAAACACGGCAGAAGGACTCGTCATAGTTCCAGCTGCCGCCGTGCAAGATGCGATTAGTACCCGTGCCAGGGTCGTGAGGTTCGTTAGTATTGTAAGTCCAAAAATTCCAACACCATTCCCAAACATTCCCACTCATATCGAAAAGGTCAAGCTCATTATGGCTTTTTGTTGCTACAGGCTTGGTACCGTGAACATTCTTATAATCGCCGGCGCAAGTGCCGGTTGTGTTGTTATTGCCGCTACACCAAGCAACCTCGCAAATATTGTTGCTGCCTGAATAGTCATAATCATAAAGATTTTTACCCGAGTTTGACTGGCTCAACCTACCACCGCGAGCGGCATATTCCCACTCGGCCTCACAGGGAAGACGGTAACCATTTTTAGTGTCATCCCAGATGGCAGCATCCCATTGAGTACATCTCGTATCATTAACGTTTACAGGAATACCTTTGTAGGTTAAAGTATCAAAATCTATTTCGTTCCCAGACCCATCCTTTATTGAGTAACACAGTTCCTTACCTTCAAGAATGCTCAATTTGTTACAGTAAGCAATAGCATGATACCAGTTAACATTCTCAACAGGTAAAGCCGAAGTTGCACCACCTTTAGCATAATAGCTGTCAGTCTCATCGTTACCGCACTTGAAACTAGATGGATTTGTGCCCATCACATACTCAAACTGAGCCTGAGTAACCTCCGTCTGGGGCTCATCTTAAAGGCCGGAATGTTCGCTTCGTAATAGCCATAGGCTGCTGTGTAGGCATAATTTTGCAACCTATCACCTATGGTGACATTGCCGCCTTCAACAGAAAGCATCGTAGGCTTGAAGAATTCCAGATGACAGATCTGTATCCACTTCGATCCGTTCCATGTCTCGACGCATCCGGCGCATGTATTGAAAATTTGCAGTCCGAGAGCAGCGTCTTTGCCTGCCAAGGTGAGTGCATCGCGCTGTATGGTATTCATTTGCGGTAGCCGGAATCCGCGTGTGCCGTTGCTTTCCAGTTCAAGCAGAGAAAAAGACTGCGGATTGACGCTGATGTCTGCTCCGATTATAACTTGCGCTGTCACCCTGTTTGCAATGCAGAGGAAGAGAGCAGAGAAAATTATAATGAATGTTCGTTTCATTGTTGTAATTATTTTTTAGTTTTATAAAAATGCAAATGAAAAAGGGCAAAGCGTAGCCTGCGGGGATGTCCGCGGACTAATGGCGAACCTTCGCGGGCCAACGGCGAACCTTCGCGGGCCATCGGCGAGCCTTCGCGGGCCATCGGCGAGCCTTCGCGGACCATCGGCGAGCCTTCGCGGGCCATCGGCGAACCTTCGCGGGCCATCGGCGAGCCTTCGCGGACCATCGGCGAACCTTCGCGGGCCATCGGCGAACCTTCGCGGGCCATCGGCGAGCCTTCGCGGACCGACTTTGAATGACGGATTGTTTTTGGGCTGCCGCTCGTGCGCGGCTTTAAACGGTAATGTGTGTGTGTGTGTGTGTGTGTGTGTGTGTGTGTGTGTGTGTGTGTGTGTGTGTGTGTGTGTGTGTGTGTGTGTGTGTTTATAAATTATCACATACCGCCAAATATTTCAGCATATTCGGCAGGAAATTTATGTCGGTATGTACTATTACTCTCGTCATAACGGTCGCAAAGGTAAGTATCGTCTTCAAAACAGTAAAATAAACTATCCCCGTCGCGGAAAGAGAGGGATTCGAACCCCCGGTACAGTGACCCGTACACCGCATTTCGAGTGCGGCCCGCTCGACCTCTCCGGCATCTTTCCTTCGGTAAAATAAGGCGCAAAGTTACAGCATTTTTTTGAAAAACAAACCATATCCATGAATCAAAGGCCGTCTTTATCCAAACCGTCCCACCTCGACCCCATGATGATTATCCTAACTGAGCATTACCTGACCCCCAGTAATCGGCAAAGCCTGGCCTGTCTCACAGTTCTGCTCCATCAAATACAACACCGCTTTCGTAATGTCCCCGGGAGAACAACCCTTCCCCATCGGAACCTGCGATAAATAAAAGTCCTTCACGTCCTCAACAGTCTTCGCACCAGGTACCTTGCCCGCCCTCAAATACTGCACAAACAAACCGTTCTCAGGATTCGACCAGAGAGGCCCCTCATAAAAATTGCCGGGACAAATAGAATTTACCTTGATTCCGAATGGGGCAAGCTCAAGAGCAAACGACTGAGTCAAACCTATCCCCCCAAACTTGCTCCCGGAATACGCAAAATTCGCCCTCGAACCGCGTATGCCCGATTTGGAGTTGACCTGAATAACGTCCGCATAGTAATCCGAAGTCGAATGTTTCGTCTGCAGTTTCATTACCGGCGTTACAACCTTCAAACAATAAAAATATGCACTGTAATTGATCCTCGTCACAAATTCAAAAGCCTCCGGCGTCATGTCCTCCAAATTGCCGGCGCGAAGAACGCCCGCATTACAGATAAGGCAGTCTATTGCTCCAAAATTGCCGACCGTCTCGTTCACAAGGTTCTCAATACTCGAAATGTCGCTCACGTCGGTTCCGACAAAAATAGCACGGTTACCCCCTGCCGTTCTGTTGAGACTTTCAACGATAGTCCGTCCTGCCGTCTCGTTCAAGTCGGCGATAACAATGTTCGCGCCATGCAGGCTAAGGTTCCGTGCAACGCCTTCCCCGATACCCTGTGCAGCGCCGGTGATGATGATGGTCTTACCTTCCGCACGACCGGAATTAGTCCCCATCGCTACCTTCCGGCGGTAATTCTCTACTTCCCAATTGTCGATAAAATCAATCTGAGCCCGGGTCATCGGATGGCAACCGCCAAAAAACCGGCTGAGATATGCAATCTTCATTGCGTCCTCAAATACATCGAGAACAGTATTCGCCTGCACAGCATTATCACCCGCCGCAATCAGTCCGATTCCTTTTATCATCAGGATTTTCGGCATATGTCCATGCCGGTTCCCGTATTCGATGATAAGTCTTTTAGCTGTCTCGATGATTTCCGGACCCTCTTCGTTTATAAACAGGTAACAGGACGAACAATAAACGATGGCGTCGGGCGTGAATGGCGTCTCTATGCAGCGTTGATTTCTGGGATCTTCCGAAAAATGCCGTACCAACGCATTATTGCGAACTTTCAACGTCTTCAATGAATCGGAAGAAAGTAACATCCTTATCGCAGGAATGATTTCCGATATCTTTTCAGTGTCCGGAATTACCCCATCGGGAATCTGGCCTGTTCGAGAGTCAAGTTTTTCGATGATTGACCCATAAATCGCCCTGATCTCTTCGACCGTATCCGCTGCAACGAAAATACCGTGGTTTTGCAACCAAATCACTTTCGGCTCTTCGCCGTATCTTGTGCGGTACGAAGTTATTTCACCGTCCACCTTTCGGAAAAGAACGTAGCCCGGGTCGGTATATGGGATATAAAGCGCCCTTTCCCCGAAAAGCCTCTCCAGTTCTTCCTCCACATCCTGCGAACACATCAGGGCATTGACAGCTGTCGGATGAAGATGCACCACAAATGCGTAACGGATTGCGTTATGCATCGAGGTTTCCACCGACGGGCGTTTGCCTTTGGTCAGCGTTGCATCCGCCAGGTCGTTTTTTATCTGTTCTTCGCGTTCCACAGGATCGGCGCTGTAACTTTTTTCCGACATCAAGTTCAATCGGTATCGGCAAAGGACGGCAAACCCGTCTTCGGTGATGGACGACAACTCCGAACCGCTCGCCTTAATCCACAACTTCTCGTCGTTCTTATACGATGTGTTTCCCCCGCCGGCAATCACGTAACGCTTATCCGCACCGTAATATCGGGAAATTGCGATAAGCTGCTCAATCTCTTTCATTATCAATTTCAATTTGAAGGATGCAAAATTATTTGTTTCTCCTGACACTCCTGACAGTCCCCGTCTGGCCCTGTTTTTCGTCCGATTTTGCCGCCTTGGTGGTCGTCTTCACTTTCCGGCCGGTTGTTTTCGCAGCCTTTTTCCCGCCTTTAACCGTCGCCGTTGTATCGGGTTGCACCCACAGACGTTGTTCGAATCCTTTCAACTGGGCTTCAATACTGTCCTGGGCCCGTCGAAGGACGTCAGGCTCGGCGCCGACTTGCTGTGCAAGCGTCAGGTTTTTCATATTGACTGTCTTGAGGATGTCGCCGTGGTACATCTTCTTTACAAAAAAATCGTCGAGCGTGTATGTCATCGCGTTGTTATAGTCGGAGGTCATAACCATGGTTCGCTGAAGGTATGGACGAATGCTCTCGTAGGTGACCCAACAAAAATTGGTCTTGTGGGTAGTGTTATCGTTGTAGTCGATGCTTACGATAGTGGGACAGATGGCAATCACCTGCGAATTAAACGTCCCAGTAGCCTCGTCGAATAACCAGCCCTCCTTGATAAGATATTCGGTGACGTCTCCGCTCGGAATGTCGATATCCTCTACCTTGAAAACCCGATTCGCCCCCTCGCCTTCAACCGTGAACGGTATCTGGTTTTTGGTCAGTACATCTTCAAATTTTGCTTGTCCGCTCTCCGAAAAATCAACCTCACGGTCAGCCTCGTAATTGTAAGTTTCGATCTTGTTTTCCTGCATCAACCGGAATATAAGAGTGAACAGATTGACCCGATCACCGACAGGCTGAACAGGAAATTTTAACGCAGCATTGTTCGCCGAATCAAGATTGATGACGCGATATATTTCCCGTAGCCAGACCACGTGTTGCGGCGCTTTGGAGTTTTCTTCATTCCTGATCCTTGCCCTTTCCGTAAGGTCGCTGTGTTTGTTGGGCTGTTGTTGCTGCTGTTGCAATCGCGTGCGCCTGTCGGTCGTAGTTGTCTGTTGTTGCTGTCCGGATGGCGTTCCGACGGAGGGTTTTGTCTGTTCTTCATCTTCCGTCACCGGGCGTTGCGGTTGAATGGCATCCGCAGCCACCTTCCGCTGCTGGGTTTGCGTACCTGTCCGGCGGTTTTGCTCTCCACGCTGGTTTCGTATTGATGACTGTCCTACAACGCTCCCCGAAATGGAAAGCGTCAAAATAAGCAGGGAAAGATTGTTTGTAAAAAATTTCTTCATAATATTTTATTGATAATGCTCTTTTGTCAAGGTAATAACGGATCATATTTGTTTTTATTGCAGTCAAATGATATTTTGGTTTAAATTTATTTGCTACTTTTGCAGTGTATTTACAATAAAAAGAGTAAAGTATGAACGGCTATAAATCGTACAAATATAAACCGAACGGATCAATGAGCGTCCTTATAAGCGAAAACTGCTACGCGTTGCCGGTTTTGACTCGCTTCGGTATAGCGCTCGGATTTGGCGACAAGAGTGTCCTTGAAGTTTGCCGCGATAACTGTGTCGATGTAGATACATTCATCGCCGTAATCAGCCTGACCGAACGCGGCGGCAACCAGAGAGAAGTGTCCGGTCGGCGTGTCTCGATAGAAAGCCTGATTGATTATCTCTACAATTCGCATCATTTCTTCCTGCAATTCCGTTTGCCCGAAATGCGTAGAAAACTTGTAGCCGCACTGAACGACGGCGAAGACGACCTGAATCTTGCCGTCATCGGATATTTCGATAATTTCGTGTCCACCCTCAAAAAGCATACGCAGAATGAGGATAGAAAGTTGTTCCCGTATGTCAGGGCTTTGTTGCAGGGAGAAAAACCGGATAAACAGACGATTGTGCTCGGCAAACAGCACGAACGGATTCAGTCGAGTCTTACGGAATTCAAAAACGTGCTGATAAAATATTACCCATCAAAAAAAGCAAACGAGATCAACAGTTTTCTATTTGACGTCTTTAACTGCGAACGCGACCTCGCGTCACACAACGCAGTGGAAGAGTTACTATTCAAACCTGCTATCGAGGAAATGGTGAACAATTTAAGCAAAACCGTATGAACTGCCCGATCAGAATATCTGTCTTTGAACCGTCAGCAATTATTCGTAACGGCATCTTATCGGCGCTCGGCCATATCAATTCTTTCGATATGGAGGTGGATGAAGTTACCGACCCGGAAACACTGAAATCATCTCTGTCAAAACAAAAGCCGAATCTTTTGATTGTAAACCCCTGTGTGTTGGGCGTCCTGTCTTTAATTCAAATCCGAAGAGCGGTGGACAACCCGGCAATGAAATGTGTCGCCATTCAGACAACTTTTTATCCCCTTTTCCTGCTTAAACAGTTCGACGATGTGATTTCCATCTATGATCCGGAGGAGCAAATCATCGAAAAACTGACAACCCTTGCCGTTGAGACGGGAGGAGACAGCAAAGTGAGTATGCTCACGACCCGCGAGAAAGAAATCATTATTTGCGTGATACAGGGACTTACCAACCGTCAGATTGCCGACAAACTGCACCTGTCGATGCATACGATTATCAGCCATCGGCGCAATATCTCTTCAAAGCTGCAAATCCACAGTACGGCCGGTTTGACGGTTTATGCTATGGTCAATAAGCTTGCGTATCTTTGATCTTTGATGGGGCAAGTTCATTGTTGTTTCGAAAATAAT
>JAIRMF010000050.1 GCA_031258895.1 Dysgonamonadaceae bacterium
GACCGTGAAAATAGCCTCGGGGAGGTCTTGTTTCGATGGAAAGACATGTAAGAAGCGTTCGAGACGTTCTTGTTGCGACAGCAAGATAGGTAAGAAGTGTGCGGGATGGTCTTGTTGCGATAGCAAAATAGGAATGAAATGTGCAGCGCTATCTTGTTGCGATAGCAAAATAAAAATGAAATATGCAGGATGATTCGGTATCGAATACATCCCCTACTTGATTAAATTAGGAAAAAATTGTGTGCCCCCTCAAAGCCCCCCGAAACGCTCGGCGTCACCGTCCAACATCCCGCCGGGAACAAAACAGTCAACAGGCCTCCCCAAGGTAAGTAACTCACGGACAACAGACGAACTGATATGCTCCAACTCCGGCTCAGCAAAGAAAATAACCGTCTCAACGCCCGATAACTTGCGATTCACACACGCAACACTACGCTCATAATCGAAATCAGACGCCGTCCGAACACCCCTCAGAATAAAGCCGGCCCCCTCCTCCCGCGCAAGATCTACCGTCAACCCTTCGTAGCTACAAACCTTCACACGGTTATTACCCCCAAACAAACGCAGCACCATCGCCAAACGTTCCCCAGATGAGAAAAAAGTCTTCTTGGCGGGATTGTTGCCGATCGCAACAACAACCTCGTCAAACAACAACAAACCACGCTCCAACAAAGATAAATGGCCCAACGTGAACGGATCAAATGTGCCCGGAAAAATCGCCCTCCTAAACATCATCCTCCACTACAAGATTGTCGATGATAAACCTCTGACGCTCCATCGTGTTCTTACCCATGTAGAAATCAAGCATGTCCTTCACAGCGTCCTCCTTGCGCATCGTGACAGGGTCCAAACGTATGTCCCCGCCAATAAAATACTTGAATTCCGAAGGTGAAATCTCGCCCAGCCCCTTAAACCGCGTTATCTCCGGATTCGGACCAAGCGCCGAAATAGCAGCAAGACGCTCTTCCTCCGTATAACAATACCGCGTCTCCTTCTTATTCCGGACACGAAATAACGGCGTCTGCAACACATAAACATGGTTGTTCTTAATCAAATCAGGGAAAAATTGCAGGAAAAAAGTGATGATCAATAACCGAATGTGCATCCCGTCAACATCCGCATCGGTAGCTATAATGACCCTGTTATAACGCAGGCCCTCAAGACCACCCTCAATATTCAACGCCGCCTGCAAAAGATTAAACTCCTCGTTCCGGTAAACAATCTGACGAGTCTCCCCGTAAGTGTTCAACGGCTTGCCGCGAAGACTGAAAACCGCCTGGTAGTTCGCATCCCTGCTCTTCTCTATCGAACCACTCGCCGAATTACCCTCCGTAATGAAAATAGAAGTCTCCTCAAGACGCTCACCCTTCGTGTCACTGTAATGAAGACGGCAATCGGTCAGCTTCTTATTATTCAAACTCGACTTCTTCGCCCGCTCTCGAGCAAGCTTCGTGACGCCGGCAATTGCCTTCCGCTCCTTCTCCGACTCAAGAATCTTACGCTGCATCGCATCCGAAATATCCGGATTCCGATGGAGAAAATTGTCCAACTCCTTCTTCAAAAAATCCCCGATAAACTTCGGAACAGTAATACTGTTGGGATCCGTCGAAATAATGTTCTTCGAACCAAGCTTCGTCTTCGTCTGAGACTCGAAAACCGGCTCCTGTACCTTAATCGCTACCGCCGCCACAATCCCCGTGCGAATGTCGGAATACTCAAAGTTCTTCGAATAATACTCCTTAATAGTCCTCGATACCGACTCCTTAAACGCGGAAAGATGAGTCCCCCCCTGAGTCGTAAACTGACCGTTCACAAACGAATAATATTCCTCGCCGTACTGATTCGCATGGGTAATCGCCACCTCTATATCCTCATCCCGAAGATGAATAATGGGATAAAGCGGCTCAGATGTCATACGGTCGTTCAAAAGATCCTCAAGCCCGTTACGAGATGTAAACTTCTTCCCGTTATAGTTGATCACCAAACCGGAATTGAGAAAAGTGTAGTTCTTCAATAACTGCTCGATAAACTCGTCGCGATACTGAAAATCCTTGAAAATACCCTCGTCGGGAGTAAACCTGACAAGAGTGCCGTTCGGCTCCTCCGTCCTCTCAATCGGCCTGTCTTCCGTCATCATGGCCTGCCTGTACTCAACAGCCTTAGTCTCACCGTCACGAAAACTCTGAACAAACATGTAAGACGACAACGCATTCACCGCCTTTATACCAACCCCGTTAAGCCCAACAGACTTCTTAAACGCCTTGCTGTCGTACTTCGCACCAGTATTCATCTTCGAAGAAACATCCGCAACACTGCCCAGAGGAATACCACGACCATAATCGCGAATCGTAACCATGCCTCCCTCTATCTTGATGCCGACAGACTTGCCGAAACCCATCATATATTCGTCAATAGCATTGTCGAGAACCTCCTTCAAAAGGACATAAATCCCATCGTCAGGCGCAGTCCCGTCCCCAGTCTTGCCGATATACATCCCGGGACGCAAACGAATATGCTCCCACCATTGAAGAGTTATCACATTGGCGTCATCATAACTCGCAACAGCCCGATTTTCGATATTCACGTTCAGTTCGTTCATAAATATTTAATGTAAGCGCGTCTCGTCTTGATATGCTCCCTCTCAAAATAATCCCACTGCGACTGCATCTTAGTGTTAAGCTCAAGCTCGGGATTGCTCTCGGCATACTTATAACCTATCTTGTTGAAAATCGGAATCAAATCATAAAACATCAAAGTGTTGACGCCTTTGTTCTGATAGTCGGGATGTACACCTATTATATACAAATCAACTACGTCCTTCTTCCCTCCGTACAACGCCCTCAAAAGATGAAACCAACCAAAAGGCAACAACTTCCCCTTAGCCTTCTTAAGTGCCTTCGAAAGACTCGGAAGCGTTATACCGACACCAATTACCGCCTCGTCGGAATTGCGCACGATAAGCGTAACCTGCTCAAGTCGCAACATCGGGATATACATCTTCACATAATAATCAATCTGACGATCAGATAACGCCGAATATCCGTAAAGCGGCCTATATGCCTCGTTCCAAAGAGTGAAAATCTTATGAGCATATGGCCATATCTCATAGATAAACTTGAATTTTTTGATCTTCAAATCGTGCTTCTGAAGCACAATCTCAGCTATCCGACGGTACCTGTCAGGTATCTCTGCCGGTATTTTTATTAAAAACTCGTTCCAATCCTGATCCTTCGCGTAACCAAGACGCTCAATATGTCGCATGTAATACGGAAAACTGTACGCAGTAGCCATCGTGCTCAAACGATCAAAACCCCAAACCAAAAGCCCCTCATGATCCAAGTCGGTAAAACCAAGCGGACCTTGAATACCTTTCATGCCTTTCGCCGCCGCCCACTTCTCAACCGCATCAAACAAAGCGTCGGCAGTCTCCTCGTCGTCAACAAAATCCACAAAACTGAATCGAGCATAACTCTGATTCCACGTTTCATTGGCACGATGATTGATTATCCCTGCAATCCTGCCGACAATCCGATCGTCCCGGTAAGCAAGGAAATAAATAGCCTCGCAAAACTCAAATGCCGGATTTTTCTCCCTGTTAAGCGTAATCAACTCATCCATAACCAGCGAAGGTACATGATACGGATGCCCCTCGTAAAGCTTGATATTAAATTCGACAAACTTCTTCAACGTTGAGTAATCCTGGACTTCAATAATTTTTACTGCCATCTCGTATTATAGTAAATTATAAAAAACACCCGACAAAATTACTGAAAATTTCCTTGCAATCATGATTTCACAAAAATCACAACATAGGCACCCCAGCCGAAGTATATCAGGAATCCCCAAAAAACATCGACCGCGTTTAATCTTTCGTTACGTCGTTCTTTTCCGGCCCGGAAATTATCGTTCCCGAATCAAGTCTTCAACAAGACTTTCCACCTGCGGAAGCAGCGCCGATTGTCCGTCATTCACAATCGTCCGATCCGCCATGCAATTACGTTCATCGTCCAACAATTGGCTATTCACCCGTTTAATAACCTCTTCCCTAGTTGAACCATCGCGTTTCATAATCCTCTCAATACGCGATTCAAATGGCGATAACACATTTACCGTATAGTCCACATGGCAATAAAAACCCGATTCAAACAGGATTGCCGACTCCGCCACAACTATCGGGAAATGTATTTTATCTGCTGTCCAAATCCGGAAATCCTCAAAAACAACCGGATGAACAACAGAATTGACAAAACACAAATTTTCCTCATTCTCAAAAATCAACCGTGCAAGCAAACTTTTATCAAGGCATCCACCGGCATAAAGGCAAGCACCAAAACGACCCTCGAGGCTGACACGGATTCCGGCAGAAGATTCCATAAGCCGTTTCGCCTCCACGTCCGCCGTATAGACCGGTATACCCATCATAAGGAATATTCGCGAGACAGTCGATTTACCGCTACCAATTCCACCCGTCAGTCCTATAATTTTCACTTTTGCGCTATTCAAGAAGGGACTCAACCTCTACCGGTGAGATTCTACATTCCTTCACCCACCGAGGTTTACCGCATACCGCGAGAGGACATGCCAAGCGCGTTGTATCACGCATACAATCATAATCCACGCCAATCACAAAATCAGTTTCGTCAAACCCGACATCTACCCCGACATCAGCGACAACAACTATACGCACTTTCGTCGGAAAGAACCGCACTCTCCTGTCTGCAGGCAATTCACCACAAACCACAGGAACGACGAAAGTATCAACGACAATCTCACTGCTTGCACTCTTAGTCCGTCCCGAAGATCTAAGCCACGCAGCACCACCCTTCAAGGAAGACTGTCCTTCGACAGCTACGCTCACATTTTCCGTGTCTCCCGTTTCTTCATCATTATCGGACGGCACGGGAAAACGGAATATCACCGCCAGAACTGTAAACGCTAAAAACACAAGGACATTTCCCCACGTCTTGCTTCTGAAAAAGGTTCTTAATCGCAGCAGTAACCGCTTACTTCGAAACCTGGATATCATCACTCGATGCATAAATCGACGCCTTGTCGACTTTGATTTTCACACCGTCGGCGATTTCAATTATAAATGTCTTGTCGCCTTTTTCCCTGATTTTCCCATAAATTCCACCGGCAGTAACTACTTTGTCCCCTGTCGAGAGATTTTCACGCATTTTCTGGATTTCCTTTTGTTTGTTCCTTTGGGGGCGAATCATGAGGAAATACATGATAGCAAAGAGCAGGACGATCATGATAAGTCCGCTGTAATTACCCAGTCCACCTCCCTGAGGCGCTGGATCCTGTAGCAAGATAAAAAGATTTGTCATAAAAAATTTTTCTTTTGAGCCGCAAAATTACTGTTTTTTCTTTTGAAAAACAAACACGCCGGCAATATTCCGCTTAATTCTCTTTGTGCTGTTTTCTTTGCGCGTATTTTAGTTTGTATGCTTCGGCAAATTAAACGTACGTGACGGAATGTTATCATGTTGTGTTTGTAGTTTCTATTATTGTCTCTATGTTTTTTGCCAGGTCGACCATGGATTGGAAAGTCAGCGCTGCTCCGAATTCACTGAGGACGCAACTTGGTAGCGGTCCGGTGTTTACTCCTATTGTAAAGATTTTTGCTTCTACAGCCGACTGAACGCCGAACGGAGCATTCTCTACGACTATTGCTTCGTTGGCGGCGACTTTTGCTTTTTTGAGGCCGAGCAAATAAGGTTCGGGGTCGGGTTTCCCATGTGTCACGTCGTAAGCTGTGACAAGGAGCTCTTTTTTGAATGTTTCGGGGAAATCTTTCTCGAGCTTCTTGAAGAGTGTTTGTTGACCGGATCCGGTTACTACAACGATCTGCCTGCCTAATTTTTTTACGGCGGAAAGTACCTCACACGCCCCCGGCATTAGTGTTATGTAGTCGCTGAGCTCTTCGAAACGGCGCGATTTTTGTTCATAGATCCACATTTTTTCTTTATCGGTGGCGTCGCGCCCGTAAGCCCTGTTGAAAAGTATGTCAATCGTGAAACTGCCGGTTAGTCCTTCGTACAAATAATAGTCATCAGGGTCGGAGTTTATTCCAAGCGAGAGTATGGTTTCGTGCCACGCCCGCACATGGTATGGCATGGAGTCGTAAAGTACCCCATCCATGTCGAAAAGTACCGCACGAATCATACTTTTATATCTTCATATCCGGGCTTTCCGAGTAGGGCGAACATATTTCTTTTGTAAGCTTCGACTCCGGGCTGGTCGAAGGGATTTACGTTAAGGAGGTATCCGCTTATTCCACAGGCACGTTCGAAGAAGTATAAGAGCTGTCCCAGGAAGTATTCGTTAAGTTTTGGCATTTCGATTCGGATGTTGGGAACTCCGCCGTCAATGTGCGCTATTTTGGTGCCTTTTTCCGCCATTTCGTTGACAAATCCGACACGTTTTCCGGCGAGGTAATTTAATCCGTCGAGGTTTCCGCTGTCTTCCGGTATATTTATCAGGAATTTAGTTTCTTTGATTGACAGGACGGTTTCAAAGATCGTTCGTTCGCCTTCTTGTATCCACTGTCCCATGGAATGGAGATCTGACGTAAAATCTACGGCGGCGTTAAAGATCCCTTTTCCCTCTTTTCCCTCGCTTTCTCCGTACAGTTGTTTCCACCATTCGGCTATGAAATGGAGTTGCGGATTAAAGTTAGCGAGAATTTCGATTTTTTTACCGGCGCGGTAGAGAACGTTTCTTACTGCAGCGTACTGTTCGGCCATATTGTTCTCGAACGGAACTTCTGCGCTCGTAGCCTTCTCCATATCGGCGGCGCCTTCAATCAGCTTTGTTACGTCTTTTCCGGCCATCGCGATTGGGATCAATCCGACGGGCGTGAAGACTGAGAAACGTCCGCCGATATTGTCGGGAATAATGAATGTTTTATATCCTTCGGAATCTGCCAGAGCACGTAACGAGCCGTGTTTTTCATCTGTGATGGCGATTATTCTGCCCGCTGCTTCATCTTTCCCGACTAATCTCTCGAGTTGATTTTTCAGTACTCGGAAAGTTATTGCAGGTTCGGTTGTTGTTCCGGACTTGGAGATGTTGATGATTCCGAAGCGTTTTCGGAAAAGGAACATGGTGAGGTTAGATAAGTAATCTTCGCTTACGTTATGGCCGGCGAAAACTACTGGTGGACGTTCCATGCCGAACATGTCGAAAGCTCCTGATAATGCTTCTATTACGGCTTTTGCGCCCAAATAGCTGCCTCCTATTCCGACTACAACTATCACCTCGCATTT
>JAIRMF010000079.1 GCA_031258895.1 Dysgonamonadaceae bacterium
ACTGCAAAGGTACAATTTTTTTTAAAATAAAGACTTTTTCCAAACATTATTTTTGCCGTTTTAAAAAAATATCTTACCTTTGCACCCGCTTTTAAGATTCCGTGTGATGGGAAATTGGGGCAAATCTTAATTTTGAGTAACACAAAAAAAATATGAAAACATTTAAATTAACAGGCTCTCTTCGTGAGGGCACAGGTAAAAAAGCCGCAAAGGCTTACCGGAAACAGGCGCTGATTCCCTCTGTTTTGTACGGCGGAGAAGGGGTCGTCCACTTCAACGTAACAAAAGAAGGCGTTCGAAAACTCGTTTATACGCCCGAAGTCCTTATCGTCGATTTGACCGTAGAAGAAAAGAACTGCAAGGCTATCGTTAAAGAATTGCAGTTTCACCCCGTCAGTGACGAAATTCTGCACATTGATTTCCTGCAAATCTTCGAGAATAAACCTGTTACAATCGAAATTCCCGTTTCTCTCGAGGGTTTGGCGGAAGGCGTACGTTCGGGCGGCAAACTGTCGCAGGAACTTCGTAAGCTGAAAGTTAAAGGTATCTACACCAATTTTCCTGAGAAACTTACTATCAACGTTGAAAAACTTGGGCTTGGAAAAGTTATCAAGGTTGGCGATCTTGCCTTTGAAAACCTTGAAATACTAAACACTAAGGACAACGTGGTTGCAGCAGTGAAATTGACCCGCGCAGCGCGTGGCGCAGCGGCAACCGCTTCGGAAAGTAAATAATGAAACTATTGGTCGTGGGGTTGGGCAATCCCGGTGACGAATATGCCGGAACCCGCCACAATGCAGGTTTTATGGTATTGGACGCTTTCGCAGAAGCGTCCAATACTGTTTTTGACGTGAACCGTCGCTATGGAGCGATAGCTGAAGTGCGCCTGAAAAACCGGCAACTTATCCTGCTTAAGCCGTATACTTACATGAATTTGAGTGGAAATGCCGTGCGTTACTGGATGCAAAAAGAAAGAATTTCCCTGCAGAATTTGTTGATTGTAGTCGATGACCTCGCCCTACCTTTCGGTACACTTCGCCTCAAACCTAAAGGGAGCGACGCCGGACATAACGGACTGAAATCGATTCAAGCAGCGCTCGGTACTGAAGAATACAGTCGCCTGCGGTTCGGCATCGGTAGCGATTTCCGAAAAGGAGTGCAGATTGATTTTGTCCTTAGTAGATTCAGTGTAGAAGAACAACTTGCGCTTCCCGTTCGTATCGGTTTTGCCATCGAGATGGTGAAATCATTCTGCCTTCAAGGTGTTGAGGCAACCATGAATTGTTACAACAACAAATAATGGATGAGACAGGGTTGAGGGTCGACAAGTGGCTTTGGGCAGTGCGTATTTTCAAAACCCGTACAATTGCGCTGGAGGAATGTCGGAAGAATCGCGTAACGGTCAACAGCGCTCCCGCAAAACCTTCGCGTTTGGTTAAAGTCGGAGATACTGTTACCGTTCGTAAACCTCCGGTTACTTATACCTTCAAAGTTCTTGCGGTGACCGACAGCAGAGTGAGCGCAAAGCTTGCGACCGGATACGTTGAAGATATTACTCCCGCTGAGCAACACGATCTGAGGTTTCCGCATACCGACGGATTTATCAACCGTAAAAAAGGCGCAGGGCGACCAACAAAGAAAGAGCGACGTGAGCTTGATGGGTTCTTTGAACTTTAGTCCTCAGTTTGTTTTGCAAAGACTACGTTGAACAAAGGGGACGTCTTTGCTCTCCGATTTTGTGCGATCTTGCATCATCCAAATAAAATGTGCGTAACAAATAACCGCGTTAAAATTAAATTACAGGAATATAACAGCTTGATGATTGTCAAAATGCCGGCGAAAAAACTACTCCTTGACTATCGAAAACGTTACAACATTAGACCCTCTGTATGAGCCAATACCGTGTAGCTTGCAAATTGTATTCCCCTCATTTACATCGTTCTTGAACTAAAGATTGTAATCCTTGCCGAGGAAAAGACGAACAACGCCCTTCAATGCACCGTATAACACACCGTGGGATCAAACTTTGCTACGAAATAAACAAAATAAATATGAGAAATTATTTTACTACCTTTGTGGATCATTAACCAAAATGTGTTATGTCAATGAAAGGGAAAAAATGCGGAGTGTTAATATCTGTCGTAATAACGGCAATCGTTATCGTCGGAGTCCTGTCGTGCAATAAAACAAAATTACAGGTGGAACCGAAAATACGGTTCGAGGTGATAAAACAAAATAAATTGTTAGGGTCAGATTCCGGCAAATTTGCACATAAATTTATGCTTGATATCGAATTTGTATATCCGTCATACCATAAAGATACAACCAAGCTCCGTGAACTGCAAAGAGTATTTATGGAAAAATTCTTTACCGAACAACAACGTGATTTTAACCCGAAAACCGCAATAGATAGCCTCACCGTCATAATGCAATCATATTACGATTCAATATTTACATCGGAAGTGCAAAATATATATACAAGTGGCGATAGCGTCCCCGTCTATTACCTGAATATTAAAAATGAAGTGGTGTTCAATGACAATAAAATAATATCGTTCCTCGTCGAAAATGAAGGATATGAAGGCGGAGCACACCCGTCACATGAGACTGAAGGATATATATATAATGTTGATGATCAAATTTTTATAAACGAAAACGACATCGAAGGTACAAACTATAAAAAAAATATCGCCGAAATACTGTACCTCAA
Organism: Dysgonamonadaceae bacterium; assembly: GCA_031258895.1. Taxonomy (GTDB): domain Bacteria; phylum Bacteroidota; class Bacteroidia; order Bacteroidales; family Azobacteroidaceae; genus Azobacteroides. The sequence continues at coordinate 2,711 of JAIRMF010000079.1, forward strand.
AATAAAGGAACAATACTGCAAAAAAGGGGAAAAACCCGAAGACATCGGATTCGATAAAAATGAAATAATACCAAATAATAACCTTACCGTCAACGAAAAAGGCATTACATACCACTATAATGAGTACGAAATAGCTCCATATTACCTGGGTAACATCAACATATTCATACCGTTCAACGAACTCGAAATATATCTGAAAGCCGGTAACCCTATCGAATACCTGTACAATAAATGAAAAATCATACAATGAAAATCATACTTGAATATTTCCCGAATCTAACAAATGAACAGTGCGAACAACTCGAAAAACTCGGACAACTATACCTCGAATGGAACCGAAAAGTTAACCTCATTTCAAGACAAGATACGGACAACCTGTACGAGCGGCATATACTACACTCGCTCTCTATAGCTAAAATATTGCGATTCAAAGATAATACCTCCGTGATCGACATAGGTACCGGCGGAGGATTTCCGGGAATACCTCTTGCCGTAATGTTTCCTCAGGTCAGATTCTTGCTTGTCGATAGCATCGGGAAAAAAATCAATGTGGTAAAAGATATCGCACGACAAGCAAATATAGATAATGTCGAATGTGAACAGATAAGGATAGAAAATGAATACAGAAAGTTCGACTTCGCCGTGACAAGAGCCGCAATGTCACTCGAAAACCTCGTGAGAATAGCAAAGAAAAATATCGCATCCGATAGCCATAACGCAATGCCAAACGGATTCATCTGCCTGAAAGGGGGAAACATAACACAAGAAACAAAACCGTTCGCAAATAGAATAATATGCTATAAATTGAGCGATTACCTTAAAGAAAAATTCTTTGAAACTAAAAAAGTGATATATTTGCAGGCTTGAAATGCAGCATAATAAAAATCCTGTAACCCGTAAACAAATATCTCACAATATATAATATGACAGTCAAAAATTTCGTTCTAAATCCATTACGCGTAAATACATACATCATACATGATGAAACTAAGCAGGCTGCAATAATAGATTGCGGCGCGTACTCAAAAACCGAAAAACAACTGATAGAAAATTATATAAGAGAAGAAGAACTCGTACTAAAATGCGCACTCAATACTCATCTGCACTTCGATCATATACTCGGAAACAATTTCATCCTCGAAAGATACGGACTTAAACCCCAATACGCAAAAGAAGATGAAGACATGCCGGGACTCGCAACAGGATCGATGTTCCCCGCGATACCCGTAGTCCACATCAAAACAGATAATTACCTCGAAAACGGAGATGAAATACAGGTCGGAAATATGATACTGAAAATAATCCATACACCCGGTCACTCACCCGGAAGCCTCTCATTCTACAATAAACATGGCAATTGCGTGTTTTCCGGCGACACACTCTTCCGACGCAGCATCGGACGAACCGACCTCTGGGAAGGGGACCTCAATACACTCCTAAAGGTTATCCGTACAAAACTTTTTTCATTGCCCGATAATACAATAATATACCCCGGACATGAAGAAATATCGACTATCATAGAAGAAAAATGCGAAAATCCGTACGTTCGAATAACATAATGGAAAAATAAAACATAAATCGTATACGGTGAATTTGCCAATTCGAAAATTTTTAATACCTTTGCATCGTCCTAATATAAAATTACTGCCTGAATGTCTGTTGATGTTTTATTAGGTCTCCAATGGGGAGACGAAGGAAAAGGAAAAATAGTGGATGTGCTGACGCCTCGTTACGACGTCATAGCACGATTCCAAGGCGGACCTAATGCCGGACATACTCTGAAATTCGAAGGGAAGAAATTTGTGCTCCGCTCAATACCCTCCGGTATCTTCCAAAAAGAGAAAATAAATATTATCGGCAGCGGAACGGTGGTAGACCCGCAACTGTTCAAAGCAGAAATAGAAGCGCTCGAAACTTCGTTAGGCAGCCTGACCTCACGCTTGTATATCTCACGTAAAGCACACCTGATACTGCCTACACACCGCCTGCTCGACAGCGCATACGAAACAAGTAAAGGCGAAGACAAAATTGGAACTACCGGCAAAGGAATAGGTCCGGCGTATACGGATAAAATCAGTCGTAACGGCTTGAGAGTGGGAGATATAGAACATGGTTTAGTGGAAAAATATCGTGTAGCCGTAGCTCGTCACAAAACCATGCTCCGACAAATGAACATCAACTATGACCTCGAACAACTCGAAAAAGATTGGTTTGCAGGAATAGAGACGCTGAAACAATTCCGCCTTATTGACTGCGAGAACTTACTTAACAGTGAACTGCGCGCGGGTAAAACAGTCCTGGCAGAAGGCGCACAAGGCACTTTGCTCGATATTGACTTCGGCTCCTATCCATTCGTGACGTCCTCAAATACGATATGTGCGGGAGCATGCACCGGACTTGGTATAGCACCTTCACGTATCGGTAAAGTCTATGGAGTCTTCAAGGCTTATTGTACACGGGTGGGAGGCGGACCTTTTCCAACTGAGCTTCTCGATGTGACAGGCGAGATAATTCGCGACCGCGGATTTGAGTATGGCTCCGTAACCGGTCGTCCGCGCCGCTGTGGATGGATTGATCTGGTCGCACTGAGATATGCGGTAATGATTGATGGGGTTACAGACTTGATCATGACCAAGTCCGATGTGCTTGATATGTTTGAAACTATCCGCGTCTGCGTTGCTTACGAAATTGACGGAAAAAAGACAGAAGATTTCCCATACGAGATCGGAGGCAATGTACGGCCGGTCTATGTTGATTTAGCCGGTTGGCAGATTGATATGACAAAAATTCAGTCAGAGAAAGAGTTCCCCAAAGAATTTAACGCTTACCTCTCGTTCCTCGAAAAAGCCCTCGGGGTGCGGGTAAAAATAGTTTCCGTCGGTCCCGACCGCGAGCAAACCATTATCCGTTATGAAGAATGACGATATTAGTATGAAAATTGCCGGATGTTTATTTATGGTGTTACACAATTAAAATTAGAAAAAGATGAACGTTTACTTATTTTTACTTATCGGAATCGGCGTACTTGGCTGGATCGTTCAGTGGAATCTAAACCGCAAGTTCAAGCTATACTCCCAAATGCTACTCAACAATGGAATGACGGGACGCGATGTGGCAGAACGCATGTTAAGCGAAAACGGTATTTCCGACGTAACAGTCCGTTTCACCGGCGGCACGCTGACCGACCACTACAATCCGTCCGATAAAACCATCAATCTGAGTGAAAGCGTTTATGCGGGCGACAATGTGGCCGCAGCAGCAGTCGCCGCTCACGAAACAGGGCATGCCATTCAACACGCTTATGCCTACGCGCCGCTAAAGATGCGTTCCGCCCTTGTTCCCTTAGTGAGTTTTTCGGGACGGTGGGTTACATGGCTGATACTTGGCGGTATGGTACTGCTCGGCATGGGTCAGGTCTTTTTCGGGCAAACTGTTGCCGTTGTGGGTATTGTGCTGTATGGATTGATAACTCTGTTCAGTTTCATCACCCTTCCGGTCGAAATCAATGCCAGCCAGAGAGCTTTGGCCTGGCTGAGTAGTGCGGGAATCACAAATTCCCACAATGATGAGGCCGCCCGTGATGCATTGCGCTCCGCAGCGTACACATATGTAGTTGCTGCACTTGGCGCTCTTGCCAACCTTCTGTATTATGTATGGTTATTCTTCGGAAGAAGAGATTGATTAAATGAAGATACGGTTGAAATTTATAGGACTTACTTTCAGTCAGGTGCAAACTGGCGCTTACACTGTTATACTCGCCGAGGAAAGCGGAGAGCGTCAGGTCTCTATTTTGATAGGCACGCCGGAGGCGCAGGCTGTTGCTATCTGTATTGATGGTTTGAAGCCGCCGCGTCCACTCACTCATGACCTGTTTGTTTCGTTTATGGATGTGATGAACGTTGATCTGAAGGAGGTTTACATATACCGTTACGACGATGGTATTTTCTTCTCTAACCTGATTTTTAGGGAAAATAACACCGAAAATCGCAAGGAAGTTTATCTTGATTCACGTATCTCGGACGCCATTGCATTGGCTCTGCGTACAGGCGCTGTTATCACAGTCGAAGACAAAGTAATGGCGGAAACAGCTATCGCTGTGGGGGATTCGGATTATGTAGGTGATATGGAATACGGACGGGAAGAAAATCCCGAACGGATGGAGGTTTCCGCTTTACAGCAAGCTTTGGAGGAGGCGATTGAAACGGAAGACTACGAACGGGCCTCATACCTTAGAGATGTAATAAACAGTAGAAAGGAGTAAAAAAATAGGGTGCTTTCAAAAATGTAAAAATAAAAAAAAGCAGTGTTAGGAAGTTAAATTTACATAAAAAGCCACTTTTTTATTCAAAAGTAATGGTACATAAAAAAAAAGACGTATATTTGCATCGATAAATTTTTACAAACTTTTAAAGTGCTTTAGCATGAAAAAAATCTTTTACTTATTATTATTATTGTTTCCAGTATTGGTGTCGGCTCAGGATCTTCAAATCAATGAGATTTCGGCACGAAATGTATCGGGAGACGTTCTCAATTCCGAGAACGGTTTCAACTTCAACAACTGGGTTGAAGTTTACAACCCTAGTTCTTCTGCCGTGAATTTAAAAGACTATGCTTTCAGCAGACCCTCCAAATCAGGTGAAAGGACTTGGGTACCGGGTAGTATCACCGTGCCGGCAGGAGGTTATGCCGTTGTGTATTTCGAGCGTCAAGACTCAATTTATTATAGAGCTGATGCGAAATATGACGTTACAGGCAAGGCGGATTATAATGGCAGGACCGCATCTTTCAAACTTGAACCAAAAGGGGGTACTCTTCGCCTCTTGAAGGGCGGTACTCAAATTGCTATCCTTGATTACCCCGAATTGTATCGCAACGCATCATACGGGCGGACAACGGATGGCGGTTCGGATTGGGCATATTTTGCAACTCCGACCAAAGGAGCGAGTAACACAGGTGAGTACGTTATCAGGCAAACGGCTGATCAGATTATTCAGACCGCCGCTCCGACATTCGGCGTACCTGCCGGTTTTCATGAAGGTACACAGTCCGTAACTTTGAGTGCGGAATCGGGCGCCACCGTATACTACACTATAACGAATGCCCGTACCGATAAAGCCCTTACGGTTGTAAACGGCGGACAGGAACCGACTACGGCTTCAACCGTTTATTCGGCTCCCATAGAGGTGAGTAAAGCGTCTGTAATCCGGGCAATAGCAGTTGCTCCGGGCAAACTGCCGAGCAACGTAGTAACTTCTACTTACCTTGTTGGTGTACGCAAACCTAATTTACCCGTGGTTTCTCTTACTATCGACGATAAATTTATGTACGATGTTGAGGTCGGTATGTATGATGACGGCAAAAGTCCTTTTGGGAAGCACGCAGTAACAAGAGTTCATGATGGAGCACTTGACGCGAGTGGCAATAGGATAACTCAGGGCTGTAATCGAATTGGTAACTACAACCAGCCGTGGGACCGTCCCGCTAACTTTGAATTTTTTGATAAGGAAGGCAAATTGCATATATCTCAGGAGGTTGATATTGCCATAGCCGGACAGTGTACCCGCCAGAATGCTTTTCTGAAATCTTTTAAAGTTAAGGCTAAAGAGAAGTTTGGTAATGATAAATTGGACTACGACTTTTTTGCCTCTAAACCGGGACATAAATACGAAAGCGTGATGTTAAGATTTGCCGGAACCGAAGGGTCGGGATCCATGAATGGTAGATCTTATTTCCGCGATGCTTTGATGTCAACTTTATCTATCGGTTATATGGAGGTCGACGTCCAAGCATACCAGCCGGCGGTTGTCTTTCTTAACGGCGAATATTGGGGATTGGTAAATATCCGTGAACGCACTAATGATTCAAATTCCTATTCGAACTTCGGAATAGGCGGAGACGACGTATATGTTGTAGAGAATAGTGAAATGAACTATCCGACGCCTCCGGGAAGTAGTAAAAATATTCCTTACGTACCTTACGAAAAGAAGAAGGTTTTTGACGAGATGTACGAGTTTATCAAAAATAACGACATGAGTAAGGCTGAAAATTATGCCCGTGCCTGCGAACTTCTCGATATTGACAATTATATTGATTTGTTGCAACTCTCAGTTTTCGGTCAAAACTGGGACTGGCCTCAAAATAACCAAAAACTTTGGCGTCCGGCGGCAGAGGGTGGAAAGTGGAGATTCATAGCATACGATAACGACTTTGCAATTAATAACGGTGCAATCTGCGCCTTAGCTTCTTACAGTAAAATCCTAAACCCTTCCTGCGATGATAAAAGTTTGGGAGAAAAATTCAAATACCTTTTTTCCAGTTTGTTGAAAAGCCCGGAATTCAGGTCTCGTTTCTTAACTCGAGCAGAATACCACACGGCAACAACATTCAAGCCTTCAAGACTTACAGCTATGGTGGACAGTTTCAAAGCGCAGATAGCGGATGAGATCACGTATTTCTTCCCTTATCGTAATCTCGGTACCGTGAGTGATTGGAGCGGTACAGTTACTGTAGTGCGTAATTTTGTTAACAGCAGGGCGAATGCATTCCTTACGGAAACAAAAAATTTCATACTGACTCAGTCCGCTTCCGGAACAAAAAACCTGAATGTCAATGTCTCTGCGAGTATTGCAAATGCTAACATTAAAGCAAACGGGGTTCCGTTGTCCGTCAGTGCGGCAGATAAGGCAGTAAAGGTGCTTTCCGCTTCTAACCTCCCCGTTGTTTTTGAGGCGGGACCCGTTTCCGGTTATAAATTTGTAAAATGGGAACATACTCCTACCGCTCCTTATACCTCCCTTGATCTGATACCCGAAGGCGCCACGTGGAACTATTACTGTTTCGGCAAGGACGCCGCAGAGCTTGGCGATGGTTGGAAAACCTCCAAAGGTACGGGAACGGGATGGGTTACAGATAAGCCTGCACCGCTCGGATATGGAGCTAACGGAACCGGCAGCAATGTTAGTGGAAAAGGTACGGTAAAAACCAAAATCCCCGCCTGTTCCGGGACCTCATGCTCGGGATCGGTTAAATATATAGGCTCATACTTTGTAAAGACAATTAATCTCTCGAAAGTAGAAGAATTGGCGGGATTTGTTGTTGAAGCAAATATTGATGACTGCGGAGCGTTCTACGTAAACGGCAAGGAAGTTCACAGAGAAAAAATACCCGCAAACTATAAGATAACTACCCGTACCACCGGAGCCGGAAGTTCCGAAGAACCGTTCTCTTTTGCAATTCCTAAAGATTACTTCAAGGAAGGAGAAAATATTATTGCCGTTGAGATTCACCAATCCGACGGAAGTAGCGCAACAGAGAAAGACTATTCGAACAGTACCGACCTCTATTTCGAAATGTCGCTCAAATGTCAGAGGTATGACCTTTCGCAGGCCGTAACGGAAACTCCCGACGCCAAATATTCGGCTGAGGCGTCCGACGGTTACGAAACTCGGGCTGTCTATGAAGAGTGTGCCGACTGTTTGCCTAAACAAGTTTACGTAAACGAGGTATACAGTGCAAGCGCATCCGACGTGACAGGCGACTGGATCGAACTTTACAATGCGGAAAACGCAACTGTTGATTTGGGCGGTTATAAACTTGTCAGAACCGACGATGGCAATATTTCAAGAGAATGGACTATTCCGGAAAATACAACGATTACACCTTACGGATATGTTGCGTTTGATCAAATAACCGACTTCCCATACGGGATTTCACACGATAGTGATTTCAAGATAACGCTCATCGACAGATACGAGGCTACGCTTGATGTATTTGAAGTTTCGTCCGACCTTTATACGGTTTCGGGTGAGTCTGTGGCACGTTATCCCAACGGTACGGGCGCGCTGAAAATTACAATTCCTACAAAAAATAGCGCCAATGGCATTAAGTTTGTCGGTGAAATAAAGTTACGCGTATTTCCGAATCCGGTTTCCGAATCTGTTACCGTAGAGGCGGAATCGCCTATAACGAGCATAGTGGTGAGTGATATTTCGGGTCGTGCGGTTATCCGCGCCACAGCGGGCAGTAACAGTGAATCAATATCCACTGCACGCCTTACGAGTGGAATTTACCTGCTTACGGTAGAAACAGAGCAGGGACGAACAGTGAAAAAGATTATTAAAAAATAATTTCTTTATCTATTAACAATTTAATTTTTTTACAAAATGCGAAAGATTTTTACAAATGCAATTTTGACTCTTGCATTCTTTTTCGGTGCATCAGTCAGTTCCGCCTTTGCGGAAAAAGTGGATATCTCTACGGTTCCTGCTACAGGAGGTTCCGGTGATGGTTGGGTTGCCGAGGAACACACAGAGAGTAATTCTCTGAGGTTCACGGTTACCAAGGATGTTACGTTTACCGGTACTAACGATGTTGCACAATTCTTTGTGCCGAAGGACAAAACAGTAACCATTACTCTTGAAGACGTGGTTGTCAAGAATGGATTTGCTTCTCCGCTTATCGTTGAATCGGAAGGCGAAGATGCGGGCGGCGTCCTCACACTTGAACTTGTCGGAGAAAATGAACTTATCGTTGCCAATGTTAATACGCAGGCGGCAGCGGTAACTGTTGAAGGCGCTGCGACGATTACTTTCAAAGGTGACGGTCAGCTCAAGGCCTACGGTGCAGGACTTAACACAACCGGCGCTTATGGCGGTGGTGCAGGAATCGGTACCGGTGCGGGTGTTGCGGCAACTACGTGGCCTACGTCCGGAACAATTAGCATCGAAAGCGGTATTATTATTGCTCAAGGCGGTTACAATGCGTCGGGTATCGGCGGTGGATACTCCGGAGACAGCGGTGAAATCAATATCACCGGTGGTACCATATTTACCACCTCTATCGGATGCGGAAGCCATGGATTCACCGGCCCCATTAATATCAGCGGAGATGCTACCCTTTACATGAATTGGTGTTTAGGAGGAAAAGTATATAATACTGATCCTGGTCATCCTAAACAAGGTCAGGCTTATTCTTTTAACTATGGTGGAAATGCAGTAGCATTCATAGACACCGATGATTCAGGCTGGATGCAACGTGCTGAAATTAGCGATAATTTCCAGTACTATATCTTCGACGATCAAATTTTCGAGAAAACGGGAGCTCGTGTTGAATTCCCATCATTCTACGATCACAGCAATGCTACTCGTGATCCACTTGAAACCGATTTCGAAGATGCTTTGGTAACTCTGTATGGAGGTAATCTGAATCTTGATGTTCCTCCCGGAGAAGTTTGGATTTTCGGACCGGTTCTTGTTCCTGAATATCTTACTATTGAAGGATGGAATGAACTTACAGAGTTCTCGGCAATCGTTAGGCGTCAAGATGGAGGTGACTTTATAGCCAGAGAAGGATCCAATGTCCGATATGGAAAAGATGAACCGGCATTGAAAGGCGGCGAGGGAACAGGTCTTGTTCATAATGTTGATTTTGGCGATGTTACTCCTATTAAAACCATTGGGAAATCCGACTTAAATGTATCTCTCAGGAACGATGAAATCAGCGTAGAAGGAGCTGCAATCAAGGCTCTCACCGTCTACAGCATCAATGGACAGACCCTTATCAGCAAGGCAGGAAACACAGTTTCCGTATCTTCACTACCAAAAGGTTCTTACATAGTTTCGATTGAAGCTGAAAACGGGAAAACATCCGCAAAGTTTGTGAAATAAAAATCTAAACTTACTTTGTAAGGATATCACTTTTGTCACTAATAGCAGCGTCACGCTGCTATTAGTTTCATTGTGTAAAGCGTCCTTTTTAAGCGTTATTTTTTTCAGAGTAACAACCATTCAACTAAGTAAAGACCTTTTGTAAGCATTAGAAAGTCACTTCGTGGTGCTTGGGTCGTTTTTTTAGAGAATACATTCCTAAATTTTAAAAGAAGCAAATAATGACAAAAATTAAACTTGGCTTAGTAGCTGCAATATTGTTGGGTGTATCGTTGATATATACGCCCACGGTGTCTGCCGAACGGTATGAAGTATCGTGCAGCAATCTTACAATTTCCAATGCAGGGGGAGAAAGAAAATTTTACGTATCCTGCGATAATGTCTGGACGGTAACAACCAACGCGGACTGGATATCGGTATATCCATCCGCAGGGAAAGCCGGTTCGGACTCAATCATAGTGCTCACCGTCAAGCCGAACACAGCAGGAGGCGACCGTAATGCAATCGTTTCGTTTACGGCAAACGGCAAAACAGCCGAAATACCCCTAAATCAGGTGGATGTTTCGACCGGCGAATATTGGCTTGATGGAGACTTGATACCCGCACATCTGCACAAAAAAGTGTCGGAAGGAGGTACGTTGCCGAACAACTATAAACCGGTATGTATACTACTTTTCGGCAATGGCTGGGATTTAGGCGATAACAAAAAAGGCGGACTTTATGAACAGTTCGCCAAAGGTTGGGCGGATTTATTTCTGCAACAGGACATCTTCAAAGATATGCAGGATTATTTCGATATCTATGCATATGTATCCGAATCCAATCAGCGTGGAAATATCCCGTTTTCGGCATACAAGTATACAATCGGCGGCAGTCGCGATATGGATAAACTTGGCTCGGATGCAACATTCGCACTCCTGAAAATCAGACACCCGAATGCAAAAAGTGCAGTAAACGTCGATATATCCAACGGTTCTGTCGGTGGATGGAATTTTTACTTCAGCAACAAAGCCGGCGGTAGCGGACAGTATGCAGCTTTCGGAAATCCACAAGGAGAACAGTGGGGACAGTACTGGTGGACTCACGAATTTATGGGACACGATTTCAGTAATATGCCCGATTACTATTACCACAACGATGGATTAGACTGGAACGGAGAGATGATTCCTTATACCGAGATACCGTTTACCGCCAGTGGTAAAAATTGGACTTTTAAACGTACAGGCGAGTATCCGAACTGTTACACAAGTGGGGCAGGGACATGTGGTTCCGTTATCAATGCAATCAAAACACTTGCACGCGACTGGGACAACGGTTATTGGTGGACCACAGACTGGGAGTCGGATCCTGAAAAAGTAATCTGGAAGACGTTTATCGGACGTAAAGGGTACGATAATGTGGGCGTATACAACGGCGGTAATCTGAATGGTATTGATCACTATAAACGCCCCGAAGATCACAACGTTATGAATGAAAATTGGGGAGCACATTGCGGAGCGAATATCTGGCATGATGTAGGCTCCCGTTTGTGGATTTGGAACAAGGTATATGAGCGTGCCGGCGTTACTTCGGCGCATCTTCTTGCTGACTCCGACCCTGCACATCCGCGCTCACTGGAGAATTTCATTCATTTCGATACTATCAACGGCTATAATGCAAACGGGAAACGTGTTTGTAACTACCCAACTCCACCTGTTTTGACTGCCGCTTACTGGGCTCAAAACAAACTTTTTCCGGCTGATCAAAAGGACTATCGCGACTGGATTGCCGAATGTACGGTAGCAAACAGCGGAGGTAATCTGATTCTCAAAGACGGAGCAAGGAACTTGAAAGTAGGAACGGAGTATACTATGGAATACATAGGAGAAGGCAATTTCGCCCTCTTCCGCGGACTTGGCAATTATTCCGGTACGCTGAAGTACAAGATTGGAGCTGATAACGAACTTATTTACGTAGGTAATGGAGGTACCGTCAGTAATCTTCCGATCGATTACAAGTTATACGCAAACGGAACGGTAGTAGAGATCCCATTCGGCACTCAAAAGCCTACATGGGAAGGTTGTACTTTTCTCGGCTATGCTAAAACTTCCACCGCTAAAACTCCTGAGTTTACCGAAACCGGAGAGAAAACCGTTACGATAAATGGAACCACCGTGCTTTACGGGGTTTGGGAAACTACTGTCAAGTTTGATGCGAACAACACAGATCCAATTGTCACTCTTCCCGCTATCGTAGGAACCAAGGTCGCTGCACCCGCCGATCCAACCAAAGACGGTTATGTTTTCCTTGGCTGGTATGCCGATGCAAACTTCAAAACAGTCTGGAATTTCAATACCAAACTTGTTACAGACGCTACAACGATATACGCTAAGTGGGTAGCCAAGTCAGTCGATAGTTATATCAATCTTGAAGACCCAACGGAAACAGTAAGCGGTACAAGTTGGAGTTTGAGTAAAAATATCTATACGATAGAAGACGGAGCGAACGTGCTGATTACCGGCGCAAACAATGCAAGAAACATTGTTGTAACAAGCGGAGCGACGGCAACAGTTACACTGGAAGATGTTACCATAGAACCATCGAAAAATATAGCTCCTATCGATGTTACCGGTGCAAATGTTACCCTGCTGCTGAAAGGCGTCAATACTCTGACAACATCACCGTCGTATGCCCATGCGGCAATTGAACAGAGCGGCAGTGGTTCTTTGACCGTCAATAACGCAGAGGCAAAAGCAGGTGTGCTTTACGCTACGGGCGGTAAATTTTCAGCCGGCATCGGCGGAAAATCCAATTCGGGTTGTGGTACAATCGTGATAAACGGAGGTGTGGTATTCGCATCGAGTGACCCGACGGAAAATGCCGCATCGCACGGAGCTGCTATCGGAGGTGGACGCTACAGCCAAGGCGGCAACATAACGATTAACGGCGGTGTAGTATCGGCAGTCAGCAAAAAACCGGGAGTTGCAATCGGAAACGGAGAAACAGGCTCTATCAATACCGTCACAATCAACGGCGGTACGGTATATGCAAGTGGGGGAAGCGCTCGCCCGATTGGTAACGGTAATGCGTCAGGAGAAGGCGTTACCATAGGCGCTAATGCGATTGTGTTTATGACAAGCAACTCGCAACCTTTTGTGGGAACAATAGAACCCGGCGCCACGGTCCTCGAAGAGACCGGGGAAGAAAATGAAAGTTTCCTGACGGTGACACAAAATTCCGTAGATATTAAAATTGAAGATCCGGGTCTGACTATTCCGAGTAATGCTATTCTCGGAGTTCCAACCGGTAGTACGCTCTACGTAGGAATTGGAATTGCACTGAACAATCACGGCAGAGTCCTCGCAGGCTCCATCAATAACGTTGAACTTGCTGACGGTGAGCCTTACGGTAATATCTTAGGCTGGGAACATGGTGTTCGAGGCAATATCAATACTGCAATCCGACAAGTCGAGCCAGTTCCTGCAAGAATTTATCTCGAAGGAAAACTTATCCGTATTGAAGCGGAAGATGTAACCGGAGTAACCGTTTACAGCATCAGCGGTCAGATTGTGAGCAGTGTAACCGGTAACGCTATAACGAGCCTTCCTGCTCCCGTAGCAAAAGGCGTCTACATAGTCCGAGTTGCTACTGCAAGCGGGATAACTGCCAAAAAGATAGTTAAATAAGTTCGACAGGATAAAAAACAATTACAGTGGCTGTTGCACGGTCCGGCATCGTGCAACAGATTCACTTTCCTCTCGATACACATTTTTTCATAGGGAAAATGTTGGTGATTGCGGTACGTTGTGAGGTTAGTGTAATGTGTGCGTCAGTCGTTTTTGTTAATATATTCTGCCGGAAAGACCAAATAAATAGGAGGCCATTTTTATTACAATATTAATTTCAAAAACATATACGCATGAAAACTTCAAAGATCTTTTTCGCAAAACTTTTTGTCCTGACGTTCATTTTCGGGGCAAGTTTCACTGCTTTTGCAGACGAGCCTTTCACTCAGGAAAAACCGGTATGGAAAGCTCTTTTCGTTCTCTATCCCAACGCAGATATCAACTCAAAAGCCAGAACTGTCAGTAACGACGTTCAGGTAATCTCCGACGAGAAAATTGAAAATCATGAGAAATATGCTGCTGCAGGCTTTAAGTGGGCTATCGAGGAAAGCACCCATCACCGTATCGAAGTTCAACCTACTGTGGTTGTCTCACGTACGGAGCTAAAAAGTGCCGATCTCATCGATACCGGCTATGGAAATTATGCCCTTCGTATGCCAAAAGCGGACAGGGACGAATATAACTACGACTCCTATGATGTAGTATTCGTGACGGCGCAACATAAAGAACCTTCGTGGGCGGGTCTCTCTTGGGGACCTATGGACGGCGGCCCTCCATATATCAATGTTGTTGACTTTTTAAGCGATGAAAATACCTCGTGGAATGCGTATATGCATGAATTTACCCACGGTTTTTCCGATCAAACTAAGAGTACTACAGGGTCAAAGCATCAGCCTGTGAGTGGGACTCTCGCAGACGAATATAGTAACTATGGTTACTCTGCGGAAAATCAGCAAGGTAATCCATGGTTCCAAATGCACCCTTTCATTTGTTTCTACCATGATATTTTTGAAGGTACGTTGAAAAATTACAACACAGGGCAAAAATACCTCGGAGTACACCCCAGTCTTTGGCGGTACAATTACAGTCACAAAGGTACAACGGCCAAACCTGCCTATCCTGCGTGGGATCTGAGGAACAGTTTCATTACCTACGAATTTTTCGAATGTTCGGGGAAAGTGAATATGTACGACCAGGATATACCGATGCTTCTGAACAATGACTATGAGATAACAAAGGATACCGAAACTAAAACCATAACTCTCACCGGAATCAAGGATTATACCGGAACATTGTCTTTTTCCTACGAAAATGAACCGGTGAAGTACACTGTAACCTATGAAACCAACAGTGAGGAAGTGAAGGAACCCATTTCTGTTGATTGCCATACACAACTTACCGAACCAAAATTGGCTCCGAAAGCGGGTTATACCTTCGACGGCTGGTTTACGGAACCTGAATTTTATAATAAATGGCTGTTCGATTACGGAGTGTTTCATGAAGGTAACCTGACTCCTGATGGTGATTTGACGCTTTATGCCCGATGGATACCCGTTGCCGGAGGCAATATCATCAACCTTGCCGATGATGCAGCACCTTCAAGCGGTGAGGGCTGGACCTATGCAAGCAACGTCTATACCGTTCTGGACGGGGCAAATGTGGTTATTGCCGGAGCAAGTACTACCAAACGTGTTGTTGTCGCGAGTGGCGCAACTGCAACAATAACTCTTGATGGGGTAGAAATTACTCCTGATTCAAAAGGCAATTACGCACCCTTGACCGTAACCGATGCAAATGTAACTTTGCTTCTTAGCAAGCGAAATACTTTGACGGCGAGCGGTTCATACAGCCATGCAGCAATCGAACAGAGTGGCGGAGGTACCTTGATTATCAATAATGCCGAAGAAACAGCAGGTGTGCTTTATGCTACGGGCGGTAAATTTTCAGCCGGCATCGGTGGAAAATCCAATTCGGGTTGTGGTACAATCATAATAAATGGAGGTGTGATCTTTGCTTCAAGTGATGTTACATACAGTGCCACATCGCACGGAGCTGCTATCGGCGGCGGACGCTACGGAAAAGACGGTAACATAACGATTAACGGTGGCGTAATATCGGCAGTCGGCAAAAAACCGGGAGTCGCGATCGGAAATGGAGAGTCAGGCACCATCAATACCGTTACCATCAATGGCGGTACGGTATATGCAAGTGCGGGAAACGCTCGCCCGATCGGCAACGGTAACGCAACAGGAGAAGGTATAACCATAGGCGTTAATGCGGTTGTGTTTATGACAAGCAACTCACAGCCTTTTGCAGGAACAATAGAATCGGGAGCAATCGTTCGTGAGGAGACCGTTGAGAGCGGAAGTTTTCTGACTATAACACAAAATACCGTAGATGCTCTAATTAAAGGTACAAATCTGGATATACACGGAAATGCTATTCTCGGCGTTCCGGTTGGTGGTACATTGACGATAGACGAAGGACTTGCCCTCAACAATTACGGCAGGGTTCTCGCAAATTCAATCAATGGCGTCAAGCAGCAGGATGGTATATCGTATGGCGATATTGTTGATTGGAACAGCGGGAACCGAGGTAATATCAATACGGCGGTAAGGTCGGTAAACGCATCATTTGAATACAAAGTCTATCCGAATCCTGTACGCGATATTTTATTTGTCGAATCCGAGGTTGCAATTGAGAAAATCGAAATAACCGATCTAAGCGGACGGACAGTAATCGTTAAACGTCCGGTGGGAACTTCTGCCAAAATTGACGTTTCAGAACTTGCTAATGGCGTTTATTTCGTTGCAATTGAAACAGAAAAGGGAAAAACGGCTAAAAAAATTATCAAGTAGCCCAAATTAATTTGGGATTGTGAAATCATAACAGGGTGATAAAAAGATGTGTGTCAAAAGTAATTTTCTTGATTCTCGAATATGAATTAAAAACTTTTGACACACTTTTGTTATAAAAATATTTTTAGCAGGAAGCAATAAAAGCGTCAACGAACCGTTAGATATTATCGGATAATGAGACTAAAAAGCATTTTCTGTTCGATGGCGTATGAGACACACAAATTAGATAATGAGGTGTTGTACGGAAAAGTTAGGAAGAAATTCAAAAATTAAAAATAGAAAATTATGAACATTTTATTAAGCAAAATCAAACCATGTTTCGGTTATCTCGCATCGGGACTATCTGCCTTGATGCTATTTGCATCCTGTAACGAAGGAGAAGGACTCGGCGGCAGGGCGTCAATCGAAGGTTACGTCTATGAAGTTGTCCATTTCGACGATAACTATTCGTTTTGGGCTGATACCACAAAAAACGGAAAGGCGGGAGTAAAAGTTTACATCACAGCCGAAGACGACGATCAGGTGCTCGACAACATTGATACAGGCCCTAATGGCTATTACCGTTTCGATTACCTCCGTAAAGGTCAATACCGCGTTTACGCAGAATCGAAAGACAAGTGGGACAACCAAACCCTTGAGATCAAAAACGTGAAAATAGGATCTTCGGGAACCAGTATTGCCGAACCCATATATTACCATAGAGGCGATATATACAATACGGCAATGATTAAAGGACGGGTCTGGGTTAAATATTATACTAAGTTTGAAGATAACCAGGGCAACACCGCCGGTTACATCCCCGTTAGAATCAATGGACAGGATTCTGTTCCTGCCACTTTGGCGCGGGTCTTTTGTGCAAATTCTACGGATAGCACGTATATTGCCGATTTCAGGAGTAATGGTGAGTTTGTATTCAAAGAATTACGGCCTAACAAAACGTATGAAATTTACGCCATTACCAAGGTCAAAATATCAGTGGATAGTCCGTATAAAAATTTAGAAGAGAGAACTCCTGTGCAGACCGTTGTGGTACGTGAACCTTACAAATATTATCCCGATCCGGAGGTAGGTGACCCGGAGCTATCAATTACAATCATCGAAAATCTTTAATCATTCCGTTATGAATAGAATTTCAAGGAAAGAATTTATAAGGAAATCTATCACAGGCTTTTTCGCCACTGTTTTTGGAATCGGCGCTACTCGCGCGGTAGGTAGCCGGCAGTTGCCCGCCGAACAGCAACCATCGGTACAGCAAAGAGCCAATGCCTATTTTCTAACTCCCGAGGAAAAACGTGCACAACGTAAAGGTCTTGTCGTCAAGGAAGAAAACACACTCGCAAACGGTAAAACCAAATGGCTTGACCATTGGGCGGTATGGGATTCGGACGGATACAAAATTGAAGAAATAGAGTATAACACCTATGGGATCAAGATTGAAAGAAGGACCTACCAATATGATAAGGAGACCGGAAAGATAACCGAAGAAAGAGTTTATAACGACAAAAACAGACTCGATAGAATCCGCAAGTACGACTACGAGCCGGAAACTCTAAGGAAGACCAAACAATACAACTTCCTTCCCAACGGAAAGCTCTACTCGACAAAAGTCTATGAATATTCCTATAGATAATATGGCAGTCATTACATTAGACGAGATGTCTCATATCCGTTTGATGGACCGTATTGACACGAAATACGTTGCAAACGCCGCTCTGTTGCCTGTGATACTATCGAAAATGCAGTCGCGTTTTATGGTTCAGGTCATTGATAGCAAGCGGATAGCAAACTATTCGACACAATATTTCGACACCAATGCCCTGGACTTTTTCACGATGCACCAAAACGGTAAACTCAACCGGCAGAAGATACGAATCCGCTCCTACGTTGACTCCAATCTGTCATTCCTGGAGATCAAAAACAAGAACAACAAAGGACGGACAAGCAAAAAACGAATACCCTCACCCGTATCGCACGTCAAAGCCGTGAAAGACTTTGCCGAAGGCTTGAAATTTCTCAACGAAAACGCCATGTTTTCTACCGGTCTCCTTGCTCCCGTTCTGGAAAACAGCTTTCAGCGAATGACCTTTGTCAACAAAAAAGCTACGGAACGCATTACTATCGACGTCGGACTTTCGTTTCGCAACTATCATACAAACACCAGCGTATCCCTCGACAGTACGATGATCCTCGAATTGAAACAAGACGGCCTGCAACATTCGGACTTTGCCGAAATTCTAAAAGAACAGGGCGTCAGGCGTTCCGGGTTCAGTAAGTACTGCTACGGTATAATTTTCACGGATCCAAACTGCAAATACAATCGTTTCAAAAGAAAAATACATATTTTCAACAAAAACAACCTAATTAATCAATCAATATGATTCAAGATGTAATCGACCCAGCCATAAGAGAAGAGTATCTCAGTGATTTATCCAATACTCCTTTCTATAAGCTCACAATCGACGAAATATGCGGAAAACAGTTGCTGGACATTCCCCACTTTGGGATGCTACTGATTTCGTTTATACTGAACGTTGCAGTAGCCTGGGCTATCATACACTTTTTTTATTACAAGAAAAGCCATCGGAAAGACTACTATTTCACGTTTATGCTTTTCAGCGTAACTGTATTTTTGTTACTCTACATGCTTCAGGGCCTTTCTATGAATGTAGGCTTCGCCCTCGGTCTGTTTGCTGTTTTCGGAATGATACGCTATCGAACCGAATCGCTGCACATAAGGGACATGACCTATCTGTTTATCATCATCGGGCTTTCCGCTGTAAACGGGCTTTCTACCTTCGTTCCATTTGTATCGGTTATTGTAGCCAACCTTCTGTTTCTTTTCTTTGTATTCCTCCTCGAGAGCAACAGATTCCTTCGCCAGAACTCCACAAAAATTGTTCTCTATGAAAAGATCAAATTGATCAAGCCCGACAAATATCGGGAATTGCTTGCCGACGTAAGCGAACGTACAGGCCTCGACGTCATCAAGATAGAAGTCGGACACATCGACTTCCTACGTGACGTAGCCTTTCTGAAAGTCCATTATGTGGCGAGTTCCGAGGAGATCAACACGATCGACCAGATAACCAAGTTCTCATAAAAGAAATATCAGGACACAAATAAGTAATAAGACATGCAGACAATTAACATCCAATGCGCCGGCAGACGTTCAATACGGAAAACGCTCTGCAAAACAGCAACAGCCGGAAATATCGGAGTAATTTTGAGAGAAATGATGAGATACCGCCTGATGATAGTATTACTGTTGGCGCCGTTATTGGTTCATGCATGGGAGCGGAGGACAGAGGGCGGTGTGTCATTGCAATACGAGGCCGAAAAAACCCTGAATGAGAACCGATATCGTAATCGACTAAGCCTAAGTGCAGATGAAGAAATACGCCTTGTCGGTAATAATAATCCGGTATCTTTCGACCGTAGCGTAACCTCTGTTGGGCTTAATTATGGTCTGTTGGACAACCGTTTGAAGGCCGGAGCTTTCTACTCCTTCATATACCTCTGGAATGGCGATTATCTCTACGAGATGCGGAATAGGTTTTATTTCAACCTTTCCTACAGGCAGCCACTCGACAGGCAATGGCAGATTCTGTGGCGCGGACGCTTGCAAACTACTCTTCGCGATGAAAATATAGGTAGTTACCGTGTCAATCCGCGTTATACGATGAAGAACAAGATTGAAATAAGATACCACAAATTAGGCACGCCATTTCAACCTTACTTGTCATGTGACCTTTCAACCAACCTCAACGACGATAAAACTCGCTACGACATATTCCGTGCACGCATCCAAGCGGGTACCGCATACAGGTTAAACCTTACAAACACCCTCGATATCTTCGTCCGTTGGGACGAATACCGCACCGAGGATGATCCACGCAGGATTTATCTCGGTGCATCGTACAGCATGAAATTCTGATAACGCCGCTTTTTACTCTCGCGATTTCACCTGTCGATGGAAGCGCGAGTTTTTTTGTAAGAAATTTCACTTTTAACAGTTTTTATTTTGTGTTATAAAAAACATTCCCTACCTTTGCACCCATTATGGTTAAAACAGCAACGCATAAAGATGGAATAGCACAGCTCGATAATACTGTATATCAAGTAGTATCGGATATTTCGTTGCAAAAACAAATAACCCGAGATCCAAAATTTCCGTTCGCGAAAAATAAAAACATCCAAAAAAATAATAAAAACATTTCAAAACTCACCTCTTTCCCACAGGAAAGCATGACGGATTCTTTACCGGAAACAGTTTCCGTAAAAATGCACCAAAGGGCTGCTGTGACACAATTGTTTAGAGAAACGCGCGGTCATTTCCGTGAAATGCGGACAAGCCAACGGAATGGACCTTTCCCTATTTGCGGGACTTTCTTTATCGGCAAGTCAATAAATTTCAAACAGGAATATGTAGGCGCTCCATCATCATTTTGCCGTTGTCGGTTATGATGCTCATGGCGGTGCTACCGTGCAAAATTAAAAAAGTCGAATAAAAACATATAATCTAATTCTTTTATGGGAAAAAAATGGCTCAAATTTATGACAGGACGCGGCTTTGCGTTCCTACTGTGTGTCGCCTCCCTGTGTGATACGGTCTCTGTTTCTGCCCAGACGGGAGTTATCCTGAAAGGACGGGTGGTCGATACGCGAGGAGAAGGTATACCGGGTGCACTCGTCAATATTGTCGGAAGTACCAGAGGTAGCGCTACCGATGAAACCGGCGCCTTTGAACTGACTAATGTCGCAAAAGGTGCGAAATTGCTCGTCACTTCGCTCGGCATGACCGATAAGCATGTGACATTTAGCGGACAGAACGATATCATTGTCGTTATGGAAGAAAAGGCCGATGAACTTGCGGAAGTGGTTGTATCCGGATTCGGAGGCCGGCAAAAAAAAGAAAGCGTGGTGTCAGCTATACAGTCTGTTGATGTGAGCGAACTTCGTGTGCCGAGTAGTAATCTTACAACCGCCTTCTCCGGACGTATCGCAGGCTTGATCTCTTATCAGACCTCAGGTGAACCAGGCGCCGATTCCAATGCTACCTTCTTCATAAGAGGGGTGACTTCTTTCGGTACGGGAAAAATTGACCCCCTGATACTTATTGATAATATTGAGGTCTCGAAAGATGACCTGGCCAAACTCCATCCGGATGACCTTCAGTCGTTTTCAATCCTGAAGGATGCTACGGCGACAGCCCTCTACGGTGCACGAGGTGCTAATGGCGTTATTTTCGTGACAACAAAGGAAGGCAGAGAAGGAAAGGCACGTGTCTCGTTCCGTCTGGAAAACTCGTGGTCGGCCCCGACTTCCAAACTCGAAATGGCGGATGCCGTTACGTATATGAAGATGGCTAATGAGGCGAAAAATGCACGGTCACGGTTCTTTTCCCTTGAATATCCACGTTCAGACATCGTTGAAACACAGTCGGGAAAGTATCCGTTCGCATATCCGAATGTGGACTGGATGGGAATGTTGATAAAAGATTATACCCAAAGCCAAAGAGCTAACCTGAGTATTTCCGGAGGCGGCAAAGTGGCGCGGTATTATGTTTCGGGTTCGTACGGTAATGATGGTGGACTGATGAATGTTGACCGAAAACAAAATTTCAACAGTAATGTCAATTATAAGAAGTATACATTGCACTCGAACATTAATGTAAATCTTACTTCATCGACTGAAATGATACTCCGTCTGCATGGCGGTTTTGACGACTATACAGGTCCGCTTGACGGAGGGAGCGACATTTACAGAAAAACGTTGCAGGTAAGTCCTGTGCGTTTCCTGCCGTACTACGAACCCGATGCTCAGCGAGCGTCCTCTTCGTGGATATTGTTCGGAAACAGCAACAGTTACTCCTTGCCGTTCATGAATCCGTATGCCGATTTGATGAAAGGCTACAAGAACTATTCAAACTCTTCTCTTATGGCGCAATTAGAATTCAAACAGGATTTCTCCTCCCTGCTAAAAGGCTTGAGCGGGAGATTGCTGGGAAATACCGCACGGAACTCCTTTTTCGAGAGTAAGCGTTCATACGAGCCGATGTTCTACGAGATGAGCTATTTCGATCGTGTTGCCTACGACGCCGGTGTGGGCAGGGGATTAACACCTGGTAAGGATTTCTTCCCGTGGTACTTGTATGAAATCAATACCGGAGCAAAGCAGTGGCTCGGCAACCCCGAGAACACGACAAGTATTGCCAATATTATGTATGGCGAAGCGGCGCTTTCATACGACAATGGATTTGACAGTCATAACTTTAGCGCTATGCTTGTGGGAACAGGGCGAGAACGTAAGTTCCCCGATCCCGATCTTATTAAGTCGTTGCCGGAACGTAACCTTGGTCTGGCCGGCAGGTTTACCTACAATTTTGACACGAGGTATTTTGTTGAGTTCAACTTCGGTTACAATGGCTCCGAAAAATTCGACGAAACCCATCGGTGGGGCTTCTTCCCCTCATTCGGCGGAGGGTATCTTATTTCTAATGAAAAATTCTGGACTCCTCTCAAGGATAAGGTTAATCTCCTGAAACTGAAATATACTTATGGTTCGGCAGGTAACGATCAGATTTCCAGCCAGCGCTTTTTTTATATCTCCCAAATCGAAATGGGTAAGCCCGATGACGATAATATCGGAGGAAAAGGCTTTAAGGATGGTGAGGGCTTCGGAATTACGGGAAATGGCGCTTTTTCTAACATGGAAGGTCCAAAAATTATTCATGAGTTAAACAAAAAAATAACATGGGAAATTGCTTACAAGCACAACTTGGGCCTTGAATTCGGACTCTTCAACAAAATCAACATCCAGGCGGATATCTACAAGGAACACCGCGTGAATATACTTCAGGAACGTGCAGATATTCCGGTCAATATCGGTCTGTGGTCGATCCCCCTTGCCAACGTTGGCGAATCCAGAACCGAAGGCGGCGAACTTTCGCTCGACTATAATCATTCATTCTCAAAAGATTTGTGGCTTACGGCTCGGGCTACTTTTACGTACGCACATTCGGAATATAGCTATTACGAAGAACCGGATTATTCGGCTATCGGAATCCCATGGCGTTCGAAGATCGGACGTACCACAACACAAGAAGAGGGCTACATAGCAGAACGCCTGTTTATTGACGAGGCTGATATTGCTAACTCGCCGAAACAGGAAAATGTAATGCCGGGCGACATTAAATATATGGATCTGAATGAAGACTTTGTAATCGACGACCGCGACAAACGCGGCATCGGCAACCCGACGACTCCGGAAATGAACTATGGATTCGGATTTTCATTCGGGTATAAGAGCGTCGACGTCTCTGCGTTCTTTCAGGGCGCCGGACTCTCGTCGTTCTTTATAGACCCCGAAAAAATGATGCCGTTTCTGATGACAAAAATCGACAACGACACCCGTTACGTCGAAAACGGTCTGGCGCAGTTTATTGTCGACGATTATTGGTCGGAAACAAACAATAATCCCTTTGCTCGCTGGCCACGCTTGGCAGATACCAAAGAAAACTTCAAGAACAACCTTGAAAAAAGTACATATTGGATGTACGACAACAAATACTTGCGTTTCAAATCAATAGAATTGGGGTATTCGCTTAACGACAAACTGGTTAAGAAGTTGCACCTTGGTTCTCTACGTTTTTACTTGAGCGGCACCAACATTTGGTTGTGGAGCAGTTTCAAGATTTGGGACGTAGAACTTGGCAATAACGGACTTAACTATCCGTTACAGCGTACAGTTAATGCAGGTTTAAACCTTACGTTTTAATCAAAAATAAAGATGAATAGTATGAAAAAATATTTCAAAATAAGAAGTCTGATGAAATATCTGATGGTGATGCCTTTCTTTATGGTATTATCGTGCAGTGACTTCCTTGACGTTGTGCCTGATAACATCCCGACTCTTGATTATGCTTTTCTCGACAAGACGCAGGCAGAAAATTATCTTGCCTCTTTGTTTGCTTTTATGCCGAAGACAGGCAGCCCGGAATCAAACCCGGCACTTGTAGGATGCGATGAAGTATGGTTCGGAGAACGCACTTCGGGGGTGAATACAGACCTCTGGCGGCATGTAGCACGCGGGGTAAACATGTCAAATGATCCACATCCTAATTATTTCTCTTCCTACCTCAAAGATAAGGATGGAAAAGACAGTGAAGACCTCCACGGTGGGGAATTTCTTTTCACTGCCTTGCGTGACTGCAATATTATGCTCGAAAACATCTGGAAGCCCTACGACCTGTACAGTGATACACGAGGCCGTTGGATAGCGGAAATAAAGTTTCTGAAAGCGTACTACCATTTTTGGTTGCTCAGAATGTACGGTCCTATTCCGCTTATCAAAGTAAACTCCACAATCGACGAACCCGCTACCGCCACCCGTGAACCGGTGGATGACTGTATCGACTACATAGTTCAGCTTCTTGATTCGGCTTGTGTAGAAGGCGGATTGCCCGAAGAACTTGCCTCGCCGGGAATCGACGCCGGACGTCCGACCATCCTGATAGCTAAAGCGTTGAAAGCACAAGTGCTGACCTATGCGGCGAGCCCGTTATTCAACGGCAATGAAATTGCCCGCACCGACGGAAGGTCTAATCCTCTCGGACAGACCTACAAAGATCTTTTCCCGACTTACGACATACAAAAATGGATTCACGCAAGGGACGCCCTTCTTGATGCGATAAATTTAGCCCATGAGCAGAAATACAAACTCTATCGTTTTGAAGATGATATGATGCCGGATACGGTATCGGGACGCGTTCTTCTCCGTAGGCCTACGATTGATGCGATGCAAGTGCGTGGCGCAGTCACGGTTCACGAGAGTTTTTTAGGTTGGAACAGCGAACTGATTTGGGGTGACCCGCGCGGATGCAAAACCATTCATCAGTCTTGTATCCCCTTGTTTGGCTATTTAGGCGGAAACACATCAAGCATGGGCGGTGGAACGATTCATCATAACTATGCTCCCACACTTGACATAGTAGAACAGTTCTATACTAACAACGGTCTTCCGATTGCCGACGACATTAAATGGCAGGCGTCAAACGCAAACTGGACGGACAAGACTGAAACCGGACTTTACAGTCTGCGTGGGATTCCCGACTACAAAATGCATCCCGATGTAGGCTGCATCATGGTCAGAGGCAAGGAAAATACCAACGATACAGCCACAGCAGTGTTGCATTTCGACCGTGAGCCGCGTTTCTACGGAGCGATAACCTTTGCCCGCGCCCGCCATTACGGATTGGCGTATTCGATGTGTTACCGCGATACCAGTGCATTCTGGGACGACCAAGCTGTTAACTGGTTTGCTAACTTCAATTTCCGCAATGCCGAACGTTTCCCGATTACCGGATACATTTGCAATAAACTTTCAAGTTATCTTGATATGTATCCCACACAGGGAACGGGAGTCAGCCTCCACGTTCAGGAAGGAAATCCTGCACCGACGAGGCAAGATTATCCATTCCCGATAATTCGCCTTGCCGATCTTTACCTGATGTATGCCGAGGCTCTTAATGAAACAGGTGACAAGGCCGGAGCTATTGCATACGTGGACAGCGTACGCCGGCGCACGGCAATACCGACAATAGAGGAAAGTTGGACGTCCTCCGCGTCGGATGGTAAAGTGACCGATTTTGACGGTGTTACGCGCCACGATTACAACACGACAGAAGGATTGCGCTGCATTATCCGCCGTGAACGTCTCAATGAACTTGCCTTCGAAGGTGTACGTTTTTGGGATTTGCGTCGGTGGATGATTGCGAAAACCGTACTGAACAAGGAAATTCGCGGATTGAACGTTCCTACCAAAGTGCTGATTAACGTAAACATGCCGAATGATTTCTACAAACCGCAAACATTGTGGACGATGAGATTTGAAGACAAGGATTATTTCTTTCCGATAAAATTAAATTCTGTCATCAAGAATGTCAATCTTCTGCAGAGTCCACATTGGAAGTAAATAAGCAAACAGATGTTGAATATAACGAATGAAATGTCAATATGAAAAAATTTTTATTTATTTCACTCTTAGGGTTATCTGCTTTCAGTTGCACGGATTGGAAGGATCAGTATCCCTATCAGTTAGCTTCCGAGCCTGACGGGGACGCACCGGGAGCGCCTACGATAACCGATATTGTGCCGATAGGGGGTGGGGTTAAGATCTATTTCACTCCCCCCGATGATGCTGATTTCTTAGGTATAAAAGCCGTTTATGATGTGAACGAAACTCATAAAAATCAGGAGACTTTTGTGTCTGCAAGCGGCGATTCGGTAAGTGTCGACCACATCATCCTTTCCGGTTTTTCCGGATTGGGAGAAGAGTCAATTCCGGTAACTCTTTATGCTGTTGACCATTCAAATAACTTTTCCGAAGGTGTACATAATACGTTTGATCCGTTACCGAGTCCTGTTTACGACATACTCAGCTCGTTGACGACAAAGGATGGTCCTGCGGGCATCACCGTTCACTGGGAGAATCCCGAGCAGATGGACATTGCGCTAATAATTTCACTGTACGACACGATAAAGCAAAGTTGGGAGCCGGTAGCGCCGCTGTATTTTGCCCAGGCGCCGGTTGTAACGCGGACAATCAAGGGGATTGCGGTGGACGAAATAACGGCGGACGGCACGTATATCTATTATCCGAAGAAATACCGTTTTGAGTTCATCGACACTTATGAGAATTATTACCTTGCAAAGGAAGACATTCATACTCCGATAGAAGAGAAGTTTATTTCGCCGCTTGCGGAGGACGGGACGACGATTATAAGAAAGTTGTTGGAAGTAGGGAAAATTGACGGGGTGGAACAGACCGGATGGAAGTTTCGTGGCGATTGCGGCGGGGGCTATACGGGTTTTGATGCGTCGTTTTTTGCGGAAAACAGCAACGAATCGGAGTTTTGGTGGGACAATGGCGTTGCCGAAGGGAAGGACTACTTTGTATTACCGACCGAATTTAACAGTGAGCCGGCTCCGTGGCCGTACTATATGACGATAGATATGGGTACGACAGCGATATACAGCACTTTTAAAGTAGTTATCCAGCCCCGCGAGCCGCTTGGTTCCGCCACAATGATGACTGATTTTGAGATATGGGCGACGAACTACATAAAGCCTTTGAGTGAATTCCCCGGTCTTGGAGTCAACAAGCAGCTTTCGAGCATGAGGTATTGGACTTCGTGGGATTCGATTTACACCAACATAATTCATGGGGACTACATAGAACAGCCGCACAAGTATCCCGGTCCGGGCAAGAAGCTTGAAATAAACGGTACCGATACGACGGTGGTTGACGATCACTATTGGGAGAAGGATTGGGATAAACTTGCCGATTGTGTAGTGCAGCTTCCGTCCGGCGTTCCGCTTGACGCCAATGGTATTCCGGAGGAAGGTTTGTCGGCGGAGGACAAGGCCATGCTTTTGGCGGGTTTTGAATTTGACTTGACACAGGACGGTGAATCGAAGGCGTACCGTTACATCAGGATCAAGGTAAAAGGGACTTCATCGGGAGACAAGCGCAGTCGAGTTGATCAGTTAGGTTTTTACGGAAGGTATAAATAACTCCGTTACACAGAAAATGCGTGAGGGGGTGCCGGATTTTCCGGCACCCCCTCAGGGTTTTATGCATTGTCTTATCCCGATTTCGTC
Organism: Dysgonamonadaceae bacterium; assembly: GCA_031258895.1. Taxonomy (GTDB): domain Bacteria; phylum Bacteroidota; class Bacteroidia; order Bacteroidales; family Azobacteroidaceae; genus Azobacteroides. The sequence goes on from JAIRMF010000079.1 coordinate 30,499, forward strand.
GCAATATCTCCCTCTCGTGGTTGTGTCGGAGGACGATTAAATATTGTTGTAAAGATACCTCTTAATGCTCTTTTTGGGCGTTTTTTCAAACTCGTTCGGGTATAACTGTATCTCCGCAATCTTCTCGTATGCGGCAACTATATTGTTGAGATCCGCCTTGTTCTTTTCCATGATCAGAGGCAGGTTTTCAGACGAAATCCCCGTCTGGGCAAGCGATTCGTAGTCAGGATAGACCAGTGCGACAAGTCTGTTGTTCTTCTCCATAACGAGACTCTCCATCACAAAAGGTAAATTGTTGAGCTTCGCCTCTATTTCCTCCGGATAAATGTTCTGCCCGCTCGAACTCAATATCATACTCTTCAAACGTCCGCGAATGAAAAGATTCCCGTTACGGTCCATAGTGCCGAGATCGCCGGTGCGAAGCCAGCCGTCATCGGTAAAAATGGCGTCGGTGGCTGCCTTGTTCTTGTAATAACCGGACATAACGTTCTGACCACGCGTCTGGATCTCGCCCGCGATGTTGTACGGGTCGTCCGAGTCAATGCGCACCTCCATGCACGGCAGTATCTTACCGCAGGAATGGGGTACAAATGCCGTATGATCCGCGTCAAAACTGATAAGCGGAGCACATTCGGTCATGCCGTAGCCTACGCAGACAGGAAATTTTATCTTCAACAGAAAATCCTCTACTTCCTGGTTGAAAGGCGCTCCGCCTATGATCACAAGTCGACATCGCCCACCGAGAGCGGAGATAAGTTTGCGGCGAAACTGTGCGTAGATCTGAGCGTCTAACATCGGAACATTTAACGCAAGGCTTATTGCACGTTTTCCAAGCATCGGAAGAATGGTCTTCTTGTAGATCTTCTCGAAAATCAACGGCACGGAAACCACAACCTCAGGCCTGACCTCGGCAAATGCCTGCAACAGGATTTTCGGTGCAGGCGTCTTGCCAAGAAAAGTTGTATGTACCCCCTCCGTCAATGCGTACAGAAAGTCAAAGGCTGCGCCGTAGGTATGGGAAAGCGGCAGGAAAGACAGCATCCGATTCCCTTTGCACAGCCCGATTTCATTATGGGCATGTGTCATATTGCCGGACAGGTTGGAACCGGAAATCATTACCCCCTTGCTGAATCCTGTTGTGCCGGAAGTATAGTTCAAAACCACCGTATCGCTGTCGGGCTGGTTTGAATAGATGATGTTCGTAGAGCCGAAACCGTTGGGATATTTGCGGTTAAACCTGTCGTCAAGCGTCTGTAAAATCTCGCTCAGGTTCTCGCCTTCCCTCTGGAAAAACAGATGATAATCGGTCAGCGAAATAGCGCCTTTCAGTTCCGACATGCTGTCTTCATTCAACGTGTCCCAAATCGAATCGGAGGCAAAAAGCAACATCGAATCCGAATGATTGACGATATGGACGATGTCGTTGGAATTAAAATCGTGAAGGATGGGGACAACGATAGCGCCGTAAGTAATGGTGGCCAGATACGCCATCGCCCATCGGCTGCTGTTTTTCCCAACAATCGAAATCTTGTCGCCCCTGTTGATCCTACATTCCTCGAACAGGATATGGAAGCGGGCAATCTGACGGGCCACATCTCCGTACGTAAACACCCTGTCCGTACCGAAATCGCTTATTGCGTCAAATTCGAAATTTTCGGCGAAGCTCCTTTCGTAGAGGTTAATGAATGTTCTTTCCATGGTTTTTTCCGTTGTCATAGTGTATGTTCGTTTTGAATTTTGAGCAAAGATAATGAAAACAATTAAGAACTGAAAACTGACCTGTGTTTTTTGCTGTCTGAAAATAATATCGTAATTTTGCGCGCCGGCAGCTAAACGCAGGACCGGTAATTATCAATGGGAAGAGCATTTGAATACAGAAAAGCGACCAAAATGAAGCGTTGGGGTAACATGGCCCGCGTCTTCACCAAACTCGGCAAACAGATTACTATCGCAGCCCGCGAAAGCGGTTCCGACCCCGAAAGTAATCCCCGTCTGCGTGTGCTTGTGCAACAGGCAAAGAAGGAAAATATGCCGAAAGATAATGTTGAGAGAGCCATCAAACGTGCCGTTCAGAAGGATGCCGCCGACTACAAGGAAATCATCTATGAGGGATACGGCCCGTTCGGCATTGCGATACTTGTCGAAACGGCGACAGACAACAATATGCGAACTGTGGCCAATGTCCGCAGTTATTTCAACAAGTTTGGCGGTTCACTCGGCACAAGCGGCAGTCTGCAATTTCTGTTTGAACACAAATGTGTATTCAAGGTAGCGCCCAAAGAGAACGTCGACCTTGAGCAGCTTGAATTGGAACTGATTGATTTCGGTGTTGAGGAAATAGAATTTGATGAAGAAGAAAACGTGATATTCATTTATGGGGAATTTCAGTCCAATTCAGCAATTCAGAAATACCTTGAAGAGAACTGCTACGAGATTCACAGCGCCGAATTCGAGTGGATACCGGGTGATTACAGGCAAGTTACCGCCGAGCAGCGCGTTTTGATAGAAAAACTGCTTGAAAAGTTCGAGGATGATGATGACGTTCAAAATGTTTTTCACAACATGGAGAGTTCAATAGGGTAGTAGGGAGATGATAAAACCCGCACGATCCCTCTCGGTAGGGGAATCATGGCGGCGTGTTTTTATACCTCTTGCACCTGTAATTGAGGAATTCCCGAAGCATAATGAAAAGCTCCCAAAGCATAATGAGAGGCGCAGTAAGGTTAATACAAAACCTGTAAATCAACAGAGAACGTACCGTCTCCGACGATAATTGCTTGCACGCACTGCTTACGCACACAAACATGGTCGGATAAAAATCGTTTCCATGCGACTGAAAATAAGCCGGATTTTTCGGGAAAAATTAAAAAATCAATAACTTTTCGGGAATTTTTCAAAAAATATTTTGTCAATTAAAAAATAGTTTGTACCTTTGCACCCGTTTCGCTCAGATATTCCGACATGGAGCGAATCAGATATTTGACGTCTTGCCTCTTTAGCTCAGCTGGCCAGAGCACGTGATTTGTAATCTCGGGGTCGTTGGTTCGAATCCGACAAGAGGCTCTGATGAGTTTAAGATAAAAATAAAAGTATGAAAATAGGGCAGATACCAGAGTGGCCAAATGGGGCTGACTGTAACTCAGCTGGCTTACGCCTTCGGTGGTTCGAATCCATCTCTGCCCACAAAACAAGCGGAAGTAGCTCAGTCGATAGAGCATTAGCCTTCCAAGCTGAGGGTCGCGGGTTTGAGTCCCGTCTTCCGCTCTCTCCGTCGCCTGTGTAGCTCAGAGGTAGAGCACTTCCTTGGTAAGGAAGAGGTCCCGAGTTCAAGTCTCGGCACCGGCTCAGAGGACGATTGAGAATGAGAAATGAAATGGTATTATTATAGTAAAGTTTTTCGGTATCCGAAATCTAAAGAGTAAAAAATTATTCATCAAAAATAAAAAGCATTATGGCAAAAGAACATTTTAACCGATCAAAACCCCATGTTAATATCGGTACGATTGGTCACGTTGACCACGGTAAAACTACGCTGACGGCTGCTATCACTACCGTTCTGGCGAAACGGGGTCTCTCCGAAGTCCGTTCGTTTGATTCCATCGACAACGCTCCGGAAGAAAAAGAACGCGGTATCACTATCAATACCGCTCACGTTGAATACGAAACGGCTAACCGTCACTACGCACACGTGGACTGCCCCGGTCACGCCGACTACGTAAAAAACATGGTGACAGGCGCCGCCCAAATGGATGGCGCTATCATCGTCGTGGCCGCTACCGACGGACCGATGCCTCAAACCCGCGAACATATACTGCTTGCGCGTCAGGTGAACGTTCCGAAACTTGTTGTCTTCATGAACAAAGTGGACATCGTTGATGATCCGGAAATGATTGAACTCGTCGAAATGGAGATGCGTGAACTGCTCGATTTTTACGAATTTGACGGTACAAAAACTCCTATCATTCAAGGCTCCGCGCTTGGTGCATTGAACGGCGACCCGAAATGGGAAGAAAAAATTGTCGAACTCATGGATGCGGTCGATACATGGATTGATCTCCCTGTCCGTGACGTTGATAAACCGTTCCTGATGCCTGTCGAAGATGTGTTTTCGATAACAGGCCGCGGTACCGTAGCGACGGGTCGTATCGAAACCGGTATCATCAAAACAAGTGAAGAAGTTCAAATTATAGGTCTCGGTTCGGATGGAAGAAAATCGGTCGTTACCGGCGTAGAAATGTTCCGGAAGATACTTGACGAGGGACAGGCAGGCGACAATGTGGGTTTGCTCCTCCGCGGAATAGATAAGGACGAGGTAAAACGCGGTATGGTTATCACTCACCCGGGTAAGGTTAAACCGCATACTTCTTTCAAATCCTCCGTTTATATCCTGAAAAAAGAAGAAGGCGGTAGACACACTCCGTTCCACAACAAGTACCGTCCACAATTCTATATCCGCACACTTGACGTTACAGGCGAAATCACACTGCCGGAGGGAACTGAAATGGTTATGCCGGGTGACAACCTTGAAATCAGAGTTGACCTGATCTATCCCGTAGCATGCAGCGAAGGTCTTCGTTTCGCTATCCGTGAAGGCGGTCGTACCGTGGGTTCCGGTCAGATTACAGAAATTATAGATTAAAGTTAAAATTGATAGTTGAGAGTGAAATAGTTTTCAACTATCAATTTAACAAACACACGGGTTTAGCTCAGTTGGTAGAGCGACGGTCTCCAAAACCGTAAGTCGAGAGTTCAAGTCTTTCAACCCGTGCATAATAAAAAATTACGATCATCATGGGTTTTTTTCGCAAAATAGGTGATTACTTTAAAGAGTCTTATAACGAGCTTGTACATAAGGTCCACTGGCCTACCCAGCAGGAATTGTCAAGTAGCACAATTGTGGTTATGTCCGCTTCCCTTATCTTCGCGATTGTGATATTTGCAATAGACTTTGTGTTTGAAAGCGCCGTTAAGTTTTTTTACTCCAATATCTTTTAATTAGGCAATAATGTCGGAAGAAATAAAAGAAAAAAAATTTTACGTTCTGCGAGCCATCAGTGGTAAGGAGAATAAAGTAAAGGAGTATCTTGAAGTAAACCTCAGACAGTCGGAATTGAAAGATTATATATCCCAAGTTCTGATTCCTACGGAAAAAGTTGTGCAGCAACGGGTCGGAAAGAAGGTAATCAAAGAACGTGCCTATCTTCCCGGCTATATAATTGTAGAATGTATCCTTGTAGGTGAAGTCTTTCATTACCTGAAAAATATTAACTATGTTATCGGATTCCTCGGTGGAAATGATCCTCAGCCACTGAAATCGTCGGAAGTGGCCCGAATACTCGGCAAAGTCGATGAGTTGCAGGATCAGCCGGAAGAACTTGATGTTCAGTTTATGGTTGGAGAAACGATAAAAGTTATAACGGGTCCGTTCAGTGGTTTCTTTGGTGAAATTAAAGAAGTCAATCCCGAAAAACGGAAAATGACGGCGATTGTGAAAATATTTGGTCGTGGGGCACTCATAGAGTTGGGCTATTTACAGGTTGAGAAAGAGGCTTAGGAGATTAGGTTACGATAATCGACGACGGTCGTTTTTCTCGTTTTTTGTGTTGATTAACTAAATTATTTTTATAAGATGGCAAAAGAAATTGCTGGACAATTAAAGTTACAGATTAAAGGTGGAGCTGCAAATCCTTCGCCGCCTATAGGGCCTGCGTTGGGTTCGAAAGGTATCAATATTATGGAGTTCTGCAAGCAATTTAATGCCAGAACCCAGGAGAAGGCAGGGAAGATATTGCCTGTGGTAATTACCTATTATGCCGATAAGTCGTTTGATTTTGTTGTCAAAAATCCGCCTGTTGCTGTCCAATTGTTGGAAGCGAGCAAGCAGAAAAACGGTTCGGCCGAACCTAACCGCCGCAAAATTGCTGAAATAACGGAGGAACAAGTGAAGGCTATAGCGGAAGACAAAATGAACGATCTTAACTGTTTTACCGTCGATTCCGCTACACGCATGGTAGCTGGTACGGCCCGTAGTATGGGTATAACCATCAAAGAGAATTCTCTTGCTAATTAATTTAACCGCTTGGAGATATGAGTAAACTTACAAAAAATCAGAAGTTGGCTTTAAACAAGTTTGAAGCAGGAAAAATATATACGCTGAAAGAAGCATCGACGTTGGTGAAAGAAATAACCACCACCAAATTCGATGCATCAGTCGATATAGACGTTCGTCTCGGCGTTGACCCCCGTAAGGCAAACCAAATGGTGAGAGGCGTGGTTTCACTGCCTCATGGAACAGGGAAACAAGTCAGGGTTCTTGTGTTAACTAATCCGGATCAGGAAATGGCAGCTAAAGAAGCAGGCGCCGATTACGTTGGTCTTGATGAATATATCGAAAAAATCAAGAGTGGGTGGACCGATATCGATGTGATCATAACACATCCCGCGATTATGGGGAAAATCGGCGCTCTCGGTCGTATACTCGGCCCTCGAGGACTTATGCCCAATCCCAAGAGCGGAACGGTTACCAACGATGTAGCGACCGCCGTTAAGGAAGTGAAACAAGGTAAGATTGACTTCAAAGTCGACAAAGTTGGCATAGTTCACACTTCCATTGGTAAAATTTTCTTCACGCCGGAGCAAATTCACGACAACGCGAAGGAATTTATCAATGCTCTCGTTAAGCTCAAACCAGCAGCGTCTAAGGGTACCTATATGAAGAGTATTTTCCTTTCAAGCACGATGAGTCCGGGTCTGAAAATTGATCCTAAATCAGTAGATGAAATCTAAAAAAGAGAAATTTAAAGTATGAAAAAGGAAGACAAATCGACCGTAATAGGACAAATTGCCGCTACTATCGGGGAATATCCCCACTTTTACCTGACCGATATTGCTACGTTAAATGCAAGCGATACGAGTAGCATTAGAAGGGAATGTTTCAAAGGGAATATTAAACTTGTTGTTGTAAAAAACACCTTGTTTAAAAAAGCTCTGGAACAGGTAGGAGGTGATTTCTCTCAACTCGACGTTGCACTGAAAGGTAACACGGCAGTCATGTTCTCAGATAACGCTAATGCCCCTGCAAAACTGATTAAGTCGTTTTCAAAAGGGAAAGATTTCCCTAAGTTGAAAGCAGCTTATGTTCAGGAAGGGTTCTACATAGGAGAGGAAAACCTCAATATCCTGATTTCCATCAAGAGTAAGAAAGAACTTATTGGCGATGTTATTGCACTATTGCAATCACCCGTCAAGAATGTCATCTCTGCTCTTTCTTCGGGTGGACAAACCATCCACGGCGTATTGAAAACGCTTATTGACAGATAATTAAAAAATAAATTAAAAATTAAAAATTTATACATCATGGCAGATTTAAAAGCTTTTGCTGAACAATTAGTGAACCTAACCGTTAAAGAAGTTAACGAACTTACTGAAATTCTGAAAACAGAATATGGGATAGAACCTGCTGCAGCTACTGTTGCTGTCGCTGCTGGCGCTTCGGCCGGAGATGCCGCTACCGAAGCGGCAGTCGAAAAAACGTCGTTTGACGTTGTACTCAAAAGTGTGGGTGCAAACAAATTGACTGTTGTTAAAGCTGTTAAGGAATTGACTGGTCTTGGTCTGAAAGAAGCTAAAGATTTGGTTGACGGCGCACCGTCGGCAATCAAAGAAGGCATATCCAAAGACGAAGCCGAAGCTCTTAAAAAATCGTTGGAAGAAGCCGGAGCAGAAATTGAACTCAAATAATTATTTCTGTATCCCGTTTTTTGGTTAGGAATCTTCGCCAAGAAGATTCTTAACCTTTTGCGTGTTTTGTTAGATATAAGATATTTTCATCCCAAAATAATTTTACGATAAGTGTCTGCAAATATGAAAAAGACCAGTCAGAGAATTAACTTTGCTTCGGCAAAGAAACCGTATGATTATCCGGACTTCCTCGAAGTTCAGCTGAAATCATTTCAGGACTTCCTACAATTGGATACTCCCACCGAAAAGAGAAAAAACGAGGGATTGTACAGAGTGTTTGCCGAAAATTTTCCCATCTCGGATACACGAAATAATTTCGTACTCGAATTTCTTGATTATTATATCGATCCGCCTCGCTACACAATTGAAGAATGCCTCGAACGTGGTTTGACTTACAACGTACCGATGAAAGCCAAACTGAAATTGTACTGCACCGATCCCGATCACGAAGACTTCGACACCGTAGTTCAAGACGTTTTCCTCGGGCCTATCCCATACATGACTAAAAAGGGAACTTTCGTCATTAACGGCGCGGAACGTGTGATTGTTTCCCAACTTCACCGTTCACCAGGAGTATTCTTCGGCCAAAGTCTCCACTCCAACGGTACTAAACTCTATTCCGCCAGAGTCATACCGTTCAAAGGCTCGTGGATAGAATTTGCAACCGACATAAACAACGTGATGTATGCTTATATCGACCGAAAGAAAAAATTGCCGGTTACAACCTTACTGCGCGCTATTGGATTTGAATCGGACAAGAATATCCTGGAAATATTCAACCTTGCTGAAGAAATAAAAGTAAACAATACCAATCTCAAAAAAGTTATTGGTCGCAAACTCGCCGCTCGTGTGCTGCGTACATGGATAGAAGATTTTGTAGATGAGGATACGGGAGAAGTTGTTTCAATTGAACGAAATGAAGTGCTTATAGATCGCGAAACAATGATTCAACAGGAACATATAAAGGCAATCATTGACTCAGGTGTACAAACCGTACTTCTCCACCGTGAAGACCAGAATTTATCGGATTACGCCATCATTTACAACACTTTACAGAAAGATCCAACAAACTCCGAACGTGACGCCGTGATCTACATCTACCGTCAGTTGCGTAGTGCGGATCCTACCGATGATGCATCGGCACGTGAAGTGATTCAGAATCTATTCTTTTCGGAAAAACGTTATGATTTAGGCGAAGTAGGTCGTTACCGTATAAACAAAAAATTAGGTCTCACCACTTCAATGGAAGTGAAAGTGCTTACTAAGGAAGATATTATAGAAATCATAAAGTACCTCATAGAACTGATTAATTCAAAGGCAAATGTAGATGACATCGATCATTTAAGTAATCGGCGCGTCCGCACTGTAGGAGAACAGCTATATAATCAATTTGGTGTAGGTCTTGCACGTATGGCACGCACTATCCGCGAACGCATGAATGTTCGCGACAATGAGGTGTTTACTCCTATCGATCTTATAAATGCAAAAACCATTTCATCGGTCATAAATTCTTTCTTCGGAACAAACCCGCTATCGCAATTTATGGACCAAACCAATCCTCTGGCGGAAATTACTAACAAACGCCGTATGTCTGCGCTAGGACCCGGTGGTCTTTCTCGTGAGCGAGCAGGATTCGAAGTCCGCGACGTGCATTATACTCACTATGGGCGTCTTTGCCCAATTGAAACCCCTGAAGGTCCAAATATTGGCCTCATTTCCTCGCTCTGTGTTTATGCGAAAATAGACAAACTTGGATTTATTGAGACTCCTTATCGCAAAGTCAGCAACAAAAAAGTTGACCTTACCGAAGAAGGCATAGTGTATATGACGGCAGAGGAAGAAGAAGGCAAAATTATCGGACAAGGCAACGCACCTCTCGACGATGACGGATATTTTATCCGTCCCCGTGTTAAGGCTCGACGTGATACCGATTATCCTATTGTTACGCCTACGGAGGTAGAACTGATGGACGTTTCGCCCACGCAAATAGCATCCATTGCCGCTTCTTTGATTCCGTTCCTCGAACATGATGACGCCAACCGAGCTTTGATGGGTTCAAACATGATGAGACAGGCAGTTCCGTTACTTAATCCCGAAGCCCCAATTGTTGGTACCGGTATCGAAGATCAGTTGATAAAAGATTCGCGCACACAAATTGCAGCAGAAGGAGACGGTAAAGTAGTCTACGTTGATGCTACCCGAATCGAAATTGAGTATGATCGTACAGAAGAACAGGATTTTGTAAGTTTCGATTCTGCCGTGAAAGTTTACAATATTCCAAAATTCAGGAAAACCAATCAGAACACGACCATTGATTTACACCCTATAATCAGGAACGGAGAGCGGGTTGAAAAAGGTCAGATACTTACAGAAGGTTATTCGTCTCAGAATGGAGAACTCGCACTCGGTAAAAACCTGAAAGTAGCGTTTATGCCTTGGAAAGGCTACAACTACGAAGATGCTATCGTAATCAGTGAGCGTGTTGTTCGCGAAGATATTTTTACTTCCATTCACATAGACGAATATATGCTCGAGGTGCGTGAAACCAAACGTGGCAATGAAGAATTGACTTCCGATATTCCAAATGTCAGTGAAGATGCTACTCGAAACCTTGACGAAAACGGTCTTATCTGCATCGGCGCTCGTGTTGAGCCTGGAGATATACTTATTGGAAAAATTACTCCGAAGGGTGAATCAGACCCATCGCCAGAAGAAAAATTGCTCCGTGCCATTTTTGGGGAAAAAGCTGGCGATGTGAAAGACGCATCTCTGAAAGCATCACCTTCTCTACGTGGTGTGGTCATAGGTCGTAGTCTCTTCTCGAAAGCAGGCGCTAGAAGCAAAGATAGGAAAAGCCGACTCTCAGAAAAGGCAAAACTACCACAACTCGACGAAATATTCGAGAAAAAAGTATCAGCACTTCGTGAAGTGCTAATAGACAAGATACTGAAGCTAACTGAAGGAAAGGTTTCGCAGGGAGTGAAGGATTATATGGGAGTTGAAATTATCACTAAGGGTACAAAATTTACCCGCGAAGAATTGAACAGAATTAATTTCAACGAAGTGCAGTTGTCTAAATGGACACTAGATCAAGCTAAAAATGCATTAATTCGCGACATAGTAATCAATTACCTGAAACGTTACAAAGAATACGACGCAGAACTTCGCCGCCAGAAATTCGATTTGCAGATTGGCGACGAACTTCCTGCCGGTATAATTCAAATGGCGAAAGTTTACATTGCGAAGAAACGTAAACTGCAGGTTGGAGACAAGATGGCAGGACGTCACGGAAACAAAGGTATAGTCTCGCGTATCGTGCGGGACGAAGATATGCCTTTCCTTGAAGATGGGACTATAGTCGATATAGTTCTCAATCCTCTTGGCGTGCCTTCTCGTATGAACCTCGGACAAATTTTTGAGACCGTATTAGGTTGGGCGGGACGTAATCTCGATCTAAATTTCGCCACACCAATCTTTGATGGAGCATCGCTTGACGATCTCAATGAATGGACAGACAAGGCAGGTATTCCACGATATGGTAAGACATACATCTATGACGGACACACCGGTGAACGTTTCGATCAACCGGCTACTGTAGGCGTGATTTATATGCTAAAACTCGGGCACATGGTGGATGACAAGATGCACGCACGCTCCATAGGCCCATACTCGCTTATTACACAACAGCCACTCGGTGGTAAGGCGCAGTTCGGTGGTCAGCGTTTTGGTGAAATGGAAGTGTGGGCGCTTGAAGCATTTGGGGCTTCATATATCTTGCAGGAAATTTTGACCATCAAATCGGATGATGTTATCGGTCGCTCGAAAGCTTATGAGGCGATCGTTAAAGGTGATCCGATGCCATCTGCGGGTGTTCCCGAATCATTGAATGTACTGTTGCATGAAATGAGAGGACTTGGTTTAAGTATAACTTTTGATTAAGAATGTTTAAACATAGCAAGTATTAAAGTCTTTAACTCCTCCAAAACACAGAGAGACAAAACTCTTGTGTTTTGGAATTTAAAGAGGCTGATTCTGATTGTTGTAAAGTAAAATTAAGAGTATTTATTTCTAGATTAGTTCAAAAATTTACAGACAGTAGTTTTGGTGATATTTGCTTCAATGTGGACAAAGGTATATTGGCCCTTTGTCCGTTGAGAAAGATGAATAGAAACAGTTTGATACAGGATTAAAAAAGAGCTATGATGATGTTCGAAAATCTGATGACAAGCGGTTCTCGTAATAATTTCTGATATGAATGTAGAAGACGGCCTGTTTGTCTCATGATTCACCAATTAAAAATTGAAACTGAGAGGTTAGATTGAGCTTTATTGATGTGAAATGTAAATCAGCGTAGATGTAACCTGTTGACTTCAAAGAAAAAATAAACAATAAAATATGTTTTGATTATGGCGTTCAGAAAGGAAACTAAAGTAAAAAACAATTTTTCAAAGATAACTATTGGGCTTGCTTCGCCTGACGAGATTCTCGGATTGTCGAGCGGTGAGGTAACAAAGCCTGAAACGATTAATTATCGGACTTACAAGCCGGAACACGATGGTCTGTTCAGCGAACGCATTTTTGGACCCTGTCGTGATTACGAATGTCATTGTGGCAAGTACAAGCGTATTCGTTACAAAGGTATCGTGTGTGATCGTTGTGGAGTGGAAGTAACCGAAAAGAAGGTTCGCCGTGAACGTATGGGGCATATCAACCTTGTAGTGCCGGTAGCGCATATATGGTATTTCCGCTCGTTACCTAATAAAATAGGTTATTTACTCGGATTACCAACGAAAAAACTCGATTCGATAATATATTACGAACGCTATGTTGTAATTCAGCCGGGTCAGGTTACGGGTCATGAAAAATATGATCTGATCGAAGAAAACGAGTATTTGGAAATAATGGAGCACTTGCCGAAAGACAACCAGCTTTTGGATGACCGCGACCCTAACAAATTCATGGCAAAGATGGGAGCAGAGGCGATTTATGATCTCTTGGAAAGACTTGATCTTGACGAGCTCTCTTACGAACTGCGCCACAGAGCGTCAAACGACTCTTCGCAGCAGCGCAAACAAGAGGCCTTGAAACGTCTGCAAGTAGTTGAATCGTTCCGTAAATCGAAAGAACGCAACCGTCCGGAATGGATGATCGTAAAGGTAGTTCCTGTGATTCCTCCAGAACTGCGCCCTCTCGTTCCGCTCGATGGTGGACGCTTCGCAACATCTGATCTCAATGATCTATACCGTCGCGTGATTATCCGAAATAACCGCTTGAAACGGTTGATTGAAATCAAGGCGCCTGACGTGATTTTGAGAAACGAAAAACGTATGTTGCAAGAATCGGTCGATTCGCTGTTTGACAATTCACGCAAGTTGAGTGCAGTCAAAACTGATGCCAACCGGCCACTTAAATCGCTGTCCGACAGTTTAAAGGGCAAACAGGGGCGGTTCCGCCAAAACTTGCTGGGTAAACGTGTGGACTATTCTGCTCGCTCGGTTATTGTCGTCGGTCCTGAACTCAAAATGCATGAATGTGGTATCCCTAAAAATATGGCGGCCGAACTCTATAAGCCATTTATAATTCGTAAACTGATTGACCGTGGTATAGTAAAGACCGTAAAATCGGCAAAGAAAATAGTTGACCGCAAAGAGCCTGTCGTCTGGGATATTCTCGAGTACGTTATAAAGGGACACCCTGTCTTACTTAATCGTGCACCGACTTTACACAGGCTTGGCATTCAGGCTTTCCAGCCAAAAATGATTGAAGGTAAGGCAATCCAACTCCACCCGCTTGCCTGTACGGCATTTAATGCCGATTTCGATGGTGACCAGATGGCAGTCCATCTTCCGCTTGGTAACGAGGCTGTTCTTGAAGCGCAAATGCTTATGCTCGCCTCGCATAATATTCTCAATCCTGCTAATGGTGCTCCTATTACAGTGCCTTCACAGGACATGGTTCTTGGTTTGTACTACATTACCAAACTGCGCGACGGTGCTCGCGGAGAAGGACTAAAATTCTACGGACCGGAAGAGGCTATCATTGCCTATAACGAAGGTCATGTGGACATTCACGCCAAAGTACAAATTATTGTAGATGATATAATTGATGGTAAACCGACAAGACGAATGGTTGAAACTTCCGTTGGTCGTATTATGATAAACGATTTTGTTCCGAAAGAAGTTGGTTATCTCAATGTGGTTTTGTCTAAGAAATCACTTCGCGACATTATCGGGGTAGTTATCAAAACCTGCGGCGTGGCTCGTACCGCACAATTCTTAGACGATATTAAAGACCTCGGATATACAATGGCTTTCAAGGGTGGATTGTCATTCAATCTTGAAGACATCATCATTCCTGAGGAAAAGGAACAGTTAGTTGCAAAGGGTTACGAAGAGGTGGAGGATATCCTGAACAATTACAACATGGGTTTCATCACTTACAACGAGCGTTATAATCAGATTATCGACGTATGGACAAAGGTAAACAATAACCTTGCCGATGTGTTGATAAAACAGTTAAGCACCGACGACCAAGGATTCAATTCCGTTTATATGATGCTTGATTCGGGAGCACGCGGGTCGAAAGAGCAGATTCGTCAGTTGTCCGGTATGCGTGGGCTTATGAACAAACCGCAAAAGAGTGGTGCTGAAGGTGGTCAAACTATCGAAAATCCCGTTCTATCTAACTTTAAGGAAGGTCTTTCGGTATTGGAGTACTTTATCTCGACTCACGGTGCACGTAAAGGTCTCGCAGACACGGCTTTGAAAACTGCTGATGCAGGTTATCTGACTCGCCGTCTGGTTGATGTGTCGCACGATGTTATCATCAACGAAGAAGATTGTGGCACGTTGCGCGGACTTGTGGCGACCGAACTGAAAAATAATGAAGAGACTGTCGTAACTCTCTATGAACGCATCTTGGGTCGTGTTTCCGTTCATGATATCCAACACCCGATTACGGGAGAAATCCTTGTAAATTCAGGAGAAGAAATCACGGAAGACATTGCCGATGCGATAGAGAAATCACCTATTGAGAGGGTGGAAATACGTTCGGTGTTGACCTGTGAATCGAAAAAAGGTGTTTGTGCGAAGTGCTACGGACGCAACCTTGCAACGGGTAGAATTGTACAAAAGGGCGAGGCTGTAGGAGTTATTGCGGCCCAATCCATCGGTGAGCCTGGTACACAGTTGACCCTGCGTACTTTTCATGTGGGTGGTATTGCGTCAAATATCACTGCAGAAAACAGTGTTATATCGAAATACGATGGTAATCTTGAGATCGACGAACTCCGCGCTATTGACTTGCAGGATGAATCAGGCAATCCTTATCAGATTGTGATTAGCCGTTTGTCGGAATTGCGCATTATCGATCCGAACACTAAAATTGTACTTGCCTCGCATAATATCCCATACGCATCGAAACTCTATTTCAAGTCGGGGGACGTTGTGAAAAAGGGTGATATGATTATTGAATGGAATCCGTTCAACGCCGTTATTGTATCTGAAGTTCAGGGGACCATCAAATTCGACAATCTTATCGAAAACGTTACCTACAAGGAGGAATACGACGACAACACCGGTCTGCGCGAGAAAATCATCATAGAATCACGCGATCGAACCAAAGTACCTTCCGCTCAGATTATCGGCAAAGACGGTTCTGTAATCGAAAAGACATACATTCTTCCGCTCGGGGCTCATGTGGTGAAGGAGGACGGAGACGATATAAAACTCGGCGAAGTGTTTGTAAAGATTCCGCGTGCTGTTGGTAAGACGGGTGACATCACCGGTGGTCTTCCTCGCGTTACTGAACTGTTTGAGGCTCGCAATCCGTCTAATCCGGCGGTAGTATCGGAAATAGACGGTGAAATCTCGTTCGGCAAAATAAAACGCGGCAACCGTGAAGTGATTGTTACCTCTAAGACAGGTGAATTTAAGACGTATCTCATTCCGTTTTCGAAGCAGATACTTGTTCAGGAGAATGACTATGTGCGCGCCGGTACGCCTCTTTCCGATGGGGCCGTCACGCCATCCTATATTCTTGCAATCAACGGTCCGACGGCAGTTCAGGAGTATATTGTTAACGAGGTTCAGGATGTTTACCGGTTGCAGGGTGTGAAGATTAATGACAAACATTTCGAGGTCATTGTCCGTCAGATGATGCGTAAGGTAGAGATAATAGAGCCGGGCGACAGCCGATTCCTTGAACAGCAGTTGATAGATAAGCTTGACGTTGCCGAGGAGAACGATCGACTATGGGGAAAGAGAGTTGTCATCAGTGCGGGCGATTCGCCGAACTTAAAACCGGGCCAAATTGTTACGGCTCGCAAATTACGCGACGAGAACTCTATCCTAAAACGTCGGGATATGAAATTAGTTGAGACGCGTGAAGCGATTCCCGCAACTGCGAATCAGGTATTGCAAGGAATTACCCGTGCAGCTCTTCAGACGACGAGTTTCATGTCGGCCGCTTCGTTTCAGGAAACGACGAAGGTTCTCAATGATGCTGCTATTAACGGAAAGATTGACTACCTTGAGGGCATGAAAGAGAACGTGATTTGTGGACACCTTATTCCTGCCGGCACGGGATTGAAGGAATACGGCAGGATCATTGTCGGCAGGCGCGAAGATATGGAGAAATCACAAGACCCCGACGACAATCCGAAAAGTCTTGTGGCGGCGATGTTGAAAAAGTCTGAAGTCAAATAGTAGCCATATCGGTTGATGACGGGTTTAATATAAAAGACAGATTTTACACCCTAAGTACGAAAGAAGCCGCTCCCGTTTTCGGGGCGGCTTCTTTCGTCAAATCATCTCCCGAATGGTGACTTTCCGGGCGAAATAATGAGAAGGAACAGCTATTATATTCCTGCTGTGTGTATATAGGGAGATTCGGTATTATCTGTTATTTTCGAGCCAAGACTGTAAAATAATTGTCGCACTTAACTCGTCTACGAGCGCTTTGTTCCTGCGGGCCTGCTGTTTCAGTCCTCCTTCAAGCATGGCGCGGTGGGCCAGGACCGAAGTGAAACGCTCGTCCACAAATCGTATCTCTATACCGGACAAAGACTCGTGCAACAACTCGCGAAACCGTCGCACTCGACCCATATTCTCCGAAGGTTTATAATTCATCTGCCTTGGCTCGCCAAGCAGGAAAATCTCGACTTCGTTTTCCTCTGTGTACTTTTTCAGAAAGGGGATGACTTCATGGCTGGGCAGGGTCACCAGACCGCCGGCTATCATCTGCAACGGATCGGAAACAGCGATACCGGTCCGCTTCTTGCCGTAATCAATAGCTACAATCCTTCCCACCCGCCTTTAAACTTTGCTTGTCGATGATTTTCTCTTTCGACTTCACAGCCTGACGTTCAAGCTTCTCAACACATCCGTCTACCGCCGCCTCAAAAGTGTCGGCCGTTTCCTCGGCGAAGAAATCTTTACCGCGAGCAAAAACCTTTATTGATACTTCTTTGTTTGCATTTGTTTCCGGTTTTACCACCTTCAATGCTACATCTGCCGACAAAATGGAGTCGTTGAATTTCTCCAAGCGTTTAACTTTTTTCCGGATAAACGCTTCCAGTTTCTCACTTGCCTCGAAATGAATGGCCTGAATCACTATTTCCATAAAAACCTCCTTGATTTTAAGCTCTCGGATGAGCTTGTTGATATATTTTTTTTAATTCTTCGAATGATGTATGCGTATAGATTTCGGTTGACGCAAGGCTTTCGTGTCCCAACAATTCCTTGACGGCTCTCAGATTGGCCCCGTTATTTAACATACTTGTCGCGAAGGTATGCCTCAGTACGTGTGGACTTCTCTGTTTTAGGTTTTGGACTGTTGCGAGGCGGCTTTTAACTATTTTGTATATCATAGAATTGGAGAGTTGGCGGCCGTTTTTATGCACGAAGAAGGCGTCGGACTGCATCTCGATTTCCGAGTTGCGCTTGTGTAAGTAGGAACGAAGTGTTGTTTCCAGTGGTACGGCGAACGGTATGATACGTTGTTTATTTCGTTTGCCGGTTACTTTGATTGTTTGCGAGCTGAAATCCACGTCATTATTTTTAAGTCCTGCCAGTTCTGCGCAACGTATTCCCGTACAGTAAAACGTGTCGAGGATAGCTTTGTCCCGTTCGTCTTCGAACTTGTCACCATAATTATCGTTGGCGAGCAGAGTACTCATATCCTTATCTTTTACAAACTTGGGCAATGGTTTGCCTGCTTTTGGTCCTTGAACGGTGGCTAAGGGGTTTGTTTCGAGGAGTTTATTTCGGCGCAGGTACCGGAAGTAGGATTTCAGTGTACTCAATTTCCGGTTTATTGAGAGCGGGGAATATTTTTCATCCATCAGGCTCACCATCCACCTGCGCACCCAGACGGCGTCTATATCATGCGGATCGAGGGCGCTCCCGCCGTTCACAAAATCTTTAAACTGTGACAGGTCATTTATGTACGCTTCGAGGGTATGAGAAGAGTAGTTTCTTTCACATTCCAGGTATTTGATGAATGATTCGACGAACATAACTTTTGCAGTTTGATGTTTTTGCGGAGATGATGAAGCCGGATTTCTTTTGAACTGTCGGCTTTTGTTTTCAGTTGTTTTCCGGTCGCAATTTTCTTACAGTCGCGCCTGTTTGCCACATTTCGCTTTCGCGTAATGCTTTGAGTTCTTTTTCGAGATTTGTGCGATAGTCTTTTTTGCTGTTGGCGTTGATGGAGCGTTGTGCTTCGTTTCCGTTTACCACTTCGCGGTACAGTTCTTCGAAGACGGGTTTTGTTGCGTCATGGAATGGTCCCATCCAGTCGAGTGCGCCACGTTGCGCGGTAGTTGAGCAGTTTGCGTACATCCAGTCCATACCTTTTTCTGCGAACAGGGGCATCAGTGATTGCGTCAGTTCCTCTACCGTTTCGTTGAAGGCTTCGGAGGGGCTGTGTCCGTTTTCGCGGAGCACTTCGTATTGTGCGAGGAGGATTCCCTGGATTGCACCCATCAGGGTTCCGCGTTCGCCGGTAAGGTCGGAGTACACTTCGTGTTTGAAGTCTGTTTCGAAAAGATATCCTGAGCCCACTCCGATACCGAGAGCGATGGTTTTTTCGCGCGCTTTGCCGGATGCGTTTTGGAAGACGGCGAAGCTGGAGTTGAGGCCACGTCCTTCGAGAAACATTTTGCGCAGGGACGTTCCGGAACCTTTTGGGGCGACAAGGATTACGTCGACGTTTTCGGGGGGTACGATACCTGTTCTGTTTTTGTAGGTAATTCCGAAACCGTGAGAGAAGTATAGGGTTTTACCGTCGGTGAGATGCGGTTTGATGGTTGGCCATACTTCTATCTGTGCGGCGTCCGAGAGGAGATACTGGATTATTGTTCCGCGTTCTGCGGCTTCATTGATTTCGAACAGGGTTTCTCCGGGTATCCATCCGTCTGCGAGGGCTTTATCCCAGGTTTTTCCGCCTTTTCGCTGTCCCACTATTACGTTGAAACCGTTATCTCGGAGATTGAGGGATTGTCCGGGTCCTTGAACTCCGTACCCTATCACTGCGATGGTTTCATCTTTGAGGAAGTCTTTTGCTTTTTGCAGTGGGAATTCTTCCCTTGTCACGACTTTTTCGTCTACGCCGCCGAAATTCATTGTTGCCATTTTTAATACGATTAGTTGTTATTAAATTTTTTGTTTGCCTTACAAAAGTACTAAAAATTTTCTTACGTTATCGAAAATTTGCCGCACAATTCCTGGAATTCGCAGTATTTACAATTCTCTTTGACTGAAGTTTCTTTGAACGGGACGTTCGGGTCGAACAGTTCCTCGATTTTTTGCAGGAATATCGGTTCGAATTCCGGATGGATCGTTCGGAAATCTTCTATCGGTTTGTTGTTGTATTGGATGACGGGGGAATAATCTTTCTTGCCGGCCTCCTGGAGATAGAGCAGGGCGGGGATGATTGGCCTGCCGGAGGTATCGTGCTTGGCGATGATTGAGGAGTAGACGAATGTTTGAAAGATGTGCGATGCGCGACGCTCCTTTTCCTCCGCTAACTCAGGTAATGTTTTAAAAGTCTTGCCGGAGCTACCCGTTTTATAGTCAATGACCACGATTCTCCCGTCTTTTTCCTCGAGACGGTCGATAACGCCCCCAATCCTGATTTTAGTGTTCGAGTTTCTTAAGGCGTATTCGGAATAATTCCTGTATTCGAGCCCGAGTATCGTGAACGGAGCCCGATTACGGTCGAATTCGAGCAACCGCCTTATCATCTTGCAAATCACACGGAAATTGATGAGCTGCTCGCCATTGTACTGGGAGCGATCAACATTCCTGTTGTTAAAAAAATGCTTCGTAAAAGACAACGAGACAAGCCTCTCGATATTTATGTCGGCGCTGTTTTCGAGAAAATTCTCGATGTGTTCCTTCCGCATGAAAAACGAGCCGTCCGGGTTCCGCCCGTATCTGTCCGAAATCATCTTGTAGAGACGCTCGGCAGAGTGATGGAAAATCGTACCGAAAATCGAAGCGTCCATTTCGTCTGTCAATTCCTTCTCTACCTTGTAACATTTAACCTTCAGGTAGTAAAAGCGCAACGAACAGTCGATAAATGTGTTGAGTATCGAAGGATAAATCGCCTTGGCATCCGGATTGATATTGAAGTCGTACAACGATTTCAGAAGGTTGAGCAGTTCGGCTGTCTTGGGGAACGAAATTTCCTTCCGTTCGACCGGCCTGACCGGCGAGAGAAGCTGAAAGCGCTTGATCTTCATCCTGCCGTCCACCAATAACTGCAACATAAACCTGCTCATCTCAGCCTTGCCCTTAGAAGTCTTTCCGGTGTTATAGACGAGAGTGATTTTTTCCGCCCGCTGGAGCAATCTGTAAAAATAGTACGCATAGATGGAGTCCTCGCTCTGGACAGTGCTCAAACCTAACTCGTGCCTGATAAAACGGGGGATGAAAGAGTTATCGCCGACGCTGCCCGCAGGCATAAAACCCTCGTTAACGCTCAACAGTAAGATGTTCTTGAAATCCAATGTCCTCGTCTCGAGCATCCCCATGATCTGCAATCCCTTCAATGGCTCACCGTGGAACGGCACCTGAGTGACCGAGAACAACTTCCTCATCAAACGTACGAACATACTCTTCTCCATGCGCCACCCGTCCGACTTAATAAGCCCGTAAAGACGGTTCAAGATCTGCCAGGCGCGAAAGACAGACTCGCGGTAAAGGTCAATGTACAGGTCGTCCGATGAATCGTTCTTCACATTCTTTGAAATAGCCCTGCCGATCGCCTCCGTGACCTCGATAAGGTACTTGCAGAACGAGTGCAGGTCGTGCGTGTACGTGAAAAGCAGCCTGTTTTCCAGAACGTTGATATCCGCGTACTGCAAGTTCTCCTCCATGAGACGATGTTCGATTTGCGAAGCCTTCGGGAAAAGCATCTTGGCGTACGGATGACGTAACACGGGCAAAATGTACTTGCGGGATAACATCCCACCCTCCCTTCCGCTCTTCATCTGCATCTCCGATAACATGTAAAGGAAGCCCGCGATCGGAGTCTGGCCCTCCGGAAACCCCATCGTGACGTTTATGTTCCGCGTCTTCTCGTACGGGATAGCGTGCGTGACGACCGGTAACAGCGATTCGTTGCACAATATTATGGCAGAGTCCGGCGAGGTCTCGTGGAACTGCATCTTGAGCGAGTCGATCCACTCCGAAATAACCCCAGTCTGCTCGTTTTCCGAAGAAGCGGAGATAAATGTAATCTCTTTCGATGGATTGAGAAACAAACTCTCCGATTCGCTCTCCGAGAACAAGGAATTGTTCCCCGATAACAAGGAATTGTTCTCCAGTGATAAGGATTCGCTCTCCGGTGACAACCCCGATTCGGAAGATTGTTTAAAATTGTTATCGGGGGAGGAGTCGGATTCGCAAGGTTTCAGTAATTTGGAAAACGGAGTATCTGGGTTGCCGGCCAGAAAAATCTCCGATTCGTATTTACTTTTAGGAATGATAACCTTACTCGCTGATTTGTTCTCAGAGATTATATCGATAGCCGAACCGAATTTTAAAATGTTTTCCCTAATATGCCTTCCGGCCTCATGGTTTAAGTAATATTCGTCCGCGTCCCAATAAAAAAGCGCCGAGGGTTTAAGATGGTTAAACAAGACTTTCTCACTTTTACTCAAGGCATTGAATCCGATAAAAACGTACTGATGATTGTCCGCGTCGGGAAGATTCGATTCCACCACGTCACGCATCTGCATCCCGCAGTACGCCTCGTTGCGCTTCCGCAATCTGTCCCTGAACCTCAAGTAAACGTCGCCGAGAATGTTCCACACCATCCTGAACTCCTCTTGCAGCCTGCTTTCCCCCAAAAACGACCTCCCGAACCTGCGGCTCAGCTCCTCGCGCTGCCCGTCCGATAAAAAAGACAGATCGTTCCCGATTTTGTCCAAATCGGCAAGGTTGCCGTACAAAAAGCCGGCGTTAATAAGATTCCGGTCAATGTCGTCGAAATCGCGTAACAGTATCTCGCCGAAAAAGAAGAACTCATCGAGCGTGTCGTGAATGTTTTTGCCGTACTTACTCAGGTAACTGTCTTTGTAAGCGAGATATAAGTCCGCCGTAAGACGAATCGTGTCCGCCCGGCGGAAGGTCGATAACCTGTCGAACAGGTCCTCGATCGACAAATACTGCGGCGACCACAACGGGGACTTGAACTCGCTATAAAGCAAACGGTTAAAAAACAAATGCGCACGCCGCCCGGGAAAAACAATCGTGACGTCGGACATCTTACCGCCAAGTCTGTTAACAAGGTCGCGCGCAACAATAGCAAGAAACGTGGAATTATTCATAAGCAACGATTTTTAGAGCACAAATTTATACAAAAATCACCAAACACCCAAA